>JAYUYU010000315.1:0-2351 GCA_043752365.1 Myxococcales bacterium
CGATGCAGGCACAACGGTCATGGGAAATTACCACCTGGTTGGGCCCGCAGCGGTCGTCCGCATCGTAGAGGCAAGCGGGCAAGGCGAAGCCACCGACGCTCGCAAACAAAAAAGCAGCCCAGTGTCTAATCACAGCGCCGGCATCATACGCACGGTTTTTCGGGAGGCGTAAGCCGGGTCTAGTGAGCCGTCCCCCACGCGAACGCTCGGCGCATCGCCAGCGCAGACCAAAAGCTGCGCCGGCGGCTACGCAAGGGAGCGCCCTCACCCCGAAAGAGGCCTCGGGCCGGTATCGGCTACTTTAGCAGGTGCTCACGCCGCGCCGCCCACATGATGGCGCCGGCCAAGTGCTGCTTGAGGATTGGATCGGTGTAGGCCGTGCCGTCGTGCCCTAGAGCGGTGTAAAAAGCGCGAAAGCTCCCCCACTCGCGCAGCCAGGAGACGAGCGTTGCGTCGGTCGAATTGCGCACCAGGATCTTGAAGCCGGGCTTCACCGACCACTGTAGGTACGAGTCGAAACGCGCCCACTCGTCGGTGTGCTGCCACGGGTTCGGCAGGCCCGCTAGCGTCGGGTGATCGAGCATCGTGGGCTCGAGCTCGAGATTGGTCGTCACGCCGGCAGGTCCGTGGCCATTGTAGTACTGGCCGGTAACCTCCGAGTAGAAGTCCCAGAAAGGTTCGGTGGCGGCAGCGGAGTGGGTGCCGACGAAGCCGCCTCCCCTCGTCATCCATTGCTCGAAGACCCGCTCTTCTTGCTGGTTGAAGACGTCACCGGAGGTGTTCAAGAAGAACAGCACCTCGAAGCTCGACAGGTTAGCCAGAAATGCGTTGTCCTCGGTGGCCACCAGCTCGAAGCCCTGTTCGTCGGCAATCTGCTGGAGCAGGGCCCGGCCCCCTAGGATCGCGCTATCGTGGCGATAGTCAGCGGTCCGCGAGTAGGCGAGCAGCTTGAACGAGCCCGAGCGCGCCGCGTAGGGTGTCAGTGGGTTAGGCCCGCTGCCGGCGGAGCCGCTGCTGCCCGCGTTCGAGCCGCCGCCGCCCGCACTGGTGCCGCCCGTCTCCTCGTCCGGACCGGCGAGACCAGCGCCACCCGCGCCAGCCTCGCCGGTGGGCGCTACTGCCGAAGCTCCGGCGTTGGCCACGGGCAGCTCGCCGTTCGGCTTCGAGCCGGCCGAGCCGCCTGAGCTTTCTCCCAAATCCCCAACCGACACGCGTGGCTCGCACGCGGCCAAAATTGCGATCGCCAACAGGCCTACTCGAGTATTCACCACCAACCTCCGTAGACGAATTGCCATCGCCAAATGATTGCCGCAGCGCCCCGTATCGATCACGGTTTGTTCTTCTCGTGGGCCAGGCCCGAGACCGCGCGCACGCGCGCTGAAAGCGGGCTCGACGGGAAGCGGGTCAGAAACTCGGAGGCGAGGCTTTGCGCCAGCGCACGGTTGCCGAGCGCCGCGACCGCCTCGACGCGCAGCGCCGCCGCCTCCGCGCGCAAGGCGCCGGACGGAAACTCACGAGCATAGCCGTTCAAGGCTTCGAGCGCTGCGGACGGCGAGCCCGCGACGAGCGACGAGCGAGCTCGCTGCAACCGGGCGACCTCGCGAGTGAGCTGGGCGCTTGCTTTCGAGCTAGCAGCATCGATTGCGGTCGAGCTCGGCAAGCGGGTGGAAGTCGCTGCGGGCTCGACGGTTGGGCCCGGCTCCGAGGGTGCGCTTGCTGAGCCTGGCGCCGCGTGCGGGGAAGCGGCGGGCACCGCGGCGCTCAGCGCGGCCGCGGGGGGCGATTGCTTGGCCCGCTCTGCGCCTGGCAATCGCGGCGCGGCCCCCGGCGGTGTTTGCTTTCGCTCATCGACGTTGGTCTCGCGAGCGGCGAAAGCGTGGTGCAGCCCCTCGGCAGCGGCAAATGTAGTTAGGGACGCGCTCATACCGACGGCAATCCACTTCGTAACCAGCCACGGCGTGACCTGACTGCCAGCGCTCGCTCCCCAGGCGAGCTTGGCGCTGGCAGTCAGGCCCGCACCGAGCGAGAGCGAGCTAAGGGTGACCAGCGCTCGCTCGTGAGCGGCACGCGGCGCGCGGTCGCGGCGGGCCTGCTGAACCAGAAAACGCTCCAGCTCCGCGGCGTCTTGTTCCAGGAAAGGTGGGTCACTGTTCATCGCGGCCTGGCTTTCTGTGCTTGAAGGCGCCTCAGCTGGTGCTGGAACGCCTGGCGAGCGCGGCGCAGCCGGGACGCCACCGTGCCCACGGGAATATTAGCGATGGCGGCGACTTGTGGCGCGCTCAGCTCTTCGATCTCGCAGAGCACGAACACTTCGCGCAGCTCGTCTTCCAGCTCGCAAAGTACCTGGTCCA
>JAYUYU010000316.1:0-14785 GCA_043752365.1 Myxococcales bacterium
GCCTCTTGAGTCGTCAGCGTGACCAGCTGCTTGAAGGTTCCAGGCGGAAATTCGCTGACCGCGAACACGAAGCTCAACAGGGCATGCTCTTGGCTGGAGCGCTCCTTGATCTCCATCGTCGACACCAGGGCCGAAATGGCGCGCATCAGCTCGCCATCGTCGCTCAGTTGAGCCAGCGCGGCGGTGGCGTTGATCAGGCTGCGATCCGTGACTTCGTAGCGGTCGAACCAGGCGGTGAATTCTTGGTCACCCGCCAGGGCTGCTTGGCGCTCCTGGGGCAGGCGCGTCAGCTGCTCCTGAGCGGCCCGCAGGTCACGCGCTAGGCGAGCAGGCAAGGTGGCGACCTTGCGCTGCGCCAAGAAGGCAGTCAGCTCACGGCGGGCTTGATCGGTGCGCTCGAAGCGACCCTTCAGCTGCTCGGCGGTCGGCGTCTTGAGACCCAGGCGCAGAGCCAGCTCGCTGCGCTCGAACTGCAGCTCTTGCACGAGCTTGCTCATGTGCGCGGACAGCCGAGCGAGGTCCTCGATGGAACCTAGGGCCGCCGCGCTTTGCGCGCGGTTCTGTGCGTCGCGCGAAATCAGCGTCGCTAAGATGAGCGCGCCCAACACCGGCACCCCGGCGAGCAGGAACAGTTTCAGGCGAATAGGCAGGCGACGCAGCATGACTGTGGAGAGCCTCGGTCGTAGCCAACGGCCACTGGCCAGAAAAGGCTTAGACTAGGGCGGTTCATGCCGTTCAAGCGCTGTTTTTTGCGAGGTCGGATGCCGCGCCTGGCCTTGACCTCTGGCCCATCTCTGCCCCATCTCTGCCCCTCCTCTCGGGCCGGGGGCGTGATAGCGTGACTTAAAACGAGGGCGGGGCGTACTTGCGCCCTGTGAAGCCTGTTGCCTGGAGACTTCGACGATCCCATCAATCGGTCGCGCCGCGACCTAGAGCGTGTCAGCACGTTCTTGTCGTCCATCGTCGAAAACATCCCGGCGATGATCTTCGTGAAGAACGCCGAAACACTGCGTTTCGAGCTGTTCAACAAGGCCGGCGAAGAGCTGCTGGGCATCCCGCGCGAGGCCATGATCGGCAAGGGGGATACCGACTTCTTTCCGCCCGATCAGGCCGCTTTCTTCGAAGAGAAAGATCGCGGCGTGTTGAACGACAAGAAGCTCGTCGACATTCCGCTCGAGCCCATCGACACGGCCGGCGGCCGGCGCTGGCTGCACACCAAGAAAATCCCGGTACTCGACAAGGAGGGCGTCGCGCGCTTTTTGCTCGGGATTTCACTCGATATCACCGACCGCCACGAGGCGGAGGAGGCCCTGCGGCGCGCGCAAGACGAGCTGGAACGCCGGGTCGCCGAGCGCACCCGGGAGCTGTCCCTAACCGTGGCCAGGCTCGAGAAAGAGATCAACGACCGGGAAAAGGCCGAATCTGCCCTGCAAAAGAGCGAAGACCAACTGCGCCACGCGCAGAAAATGGACGCGGTCGGACGCCTGGCCGGTGGAGTCGCGCACGACTTCAACAACATGCTCTCGGTCATCTTGGGCCACACCGAGATGGCGCTCGGCCAACTCGACTCGAAGCACCAGCTTTACGATGGCCTGGACACGATCCGGCAAGCCGCCCTGCGCTCGGCCGGGCTTACGCAGCAGCTTCTGGCGTTCAGCCGCCAGCAAGTCGTCAGCCCGCGGCACTTGGATTTGCGGCTGCTGGTGCGCGAGTTCGAGAAGATGCTCAAGCGCGTGATCGGCGACGACATCAACCTGTGCATCACTCAGCCGGAAGAGACCTGCCCGGTGCGGGTAGACCCGGTGCAAATGGAGCAGGTGATCCTCAACCTGGCCATCAACGCGCGCGACGCGATGCCAGAAGGCGGGCGGCTGTGGATCGAGACTCGTCTGGTCACGCTAACGCCGGAGTACGTTTACGCGCACCCAGCGGCGAAGTTGGGGCGCCACGTGGAGCTTTCGGTCAAGGACGAGGGCACCGGCATGGACGCCGAGATCCAGCGCCGCATTTTCGAGCCGTTCTTCACGACCAAGGCCGAAGGGCGCGGAACGGGTCTCGGCTTGGCAACCGTCTACGGTATCGTCCACCAAAGCGGCGGCTCGCTGATGGTCGAGAGCGCACCCGGCCAGGGCTCGACATTTCGAGTCTTCCTGCCCATCGGCACGGGTCGAGACGCCTGGGCGCCCGACGGCAACGAACCCGCCACCCCCGGCAGCGAGACAATTCTGCTGGTCGAGGACGAGCCGGAGGTTCGCCGCGTTTGTGCGCTAACGCTGCGCCGTCTCGGCTACGACGTCGTGGTCGCCGACGACAGCGAGCACGCCATCGAAATTTGTGCGGCTGGGGACCGCAAGCTGGACGCCGTCTTGACCGACGTCGTGATGCCCGGCATTTCGGGTGTCGTGCTGGTAGAACGGCTGCGCGGACTTCGACAAGGGCTCAAAGTCCTGTTCATGTCCGGCTACACGGATAGACAAATCGTGGACGCGTCCACGTTGAACGAGTCGGCAGCCTTCATCCACAAGCCGTTCACGCCGGACGCCCTCGGCAAACAACTGCGGCTCTTGCTCGACTCGCCGAGCCGCGGCGCCTAAGCTCCGCTCGTCCATGGCCAGCAAACAGCGCGCAGGCCTACAGCGGACGCTAGTCTGGTTTCGCGGCAAAGACCTGCGCGTCACCGACCATGCTCCTCTGACCAGTGCCATCCTGGCTGGCGAGGTCGTGCCGCTGTTCGTGCTCGATCCTTATTTTTTCGCGCCCGTGCGCGCGCGCGAGCTGCCGCACCGCATGCAGTTCCTGCTCGAGTCGCTGGCGGCCTTGCAGAAGAACCTCTTGCACCTGGGCTCGCAGCTGCTGCTGGCACCGGGCAAAAGCCTGGAGGTCGTGCCGCGGTTGGCACGCGAGCTCGGCGTCAGCCGCGTGGTGGCCCAGCGTTGGAGCGAGCCCTTCGGGCGCGAGCGCGACCGCCGTGTCGCCGCCGCGCTGCAGGTACCATTCGAGTTGTTCGACGGCGAGACGCTGGTGCCGCCGGAGACGGTCAGAAACGGCAGCGGCCAGCCGTTCTCGGTGTTCACGCCCTTCGCGCGGGCGCTACGCCGCGGCCTGCCCGCTGTCACGCCGCTCGCAGCCCCAACGACGTTGCCAGCCTTGCCGGCAGACGTGCAGCACCCAGCGGCAGCGTTGCCCACGCTGGCCGAGCTCGGTATCCCCGAAAATTCGCGACTTTTGCGCGGGGGTGAGCGCGCTGCTCGCGAGCGCTTGCACGCCTTCGTGGAGGGCGCGGCCGCGCGCTACGACGGCGAGCGCGACCGCATGGATTTGCCGGGCACCAGCCGGCTATCGGCCGACTTGAAGTTCGGCACGCTCTCGGTGCGCAGCGTTTGGGCGGCGGTGCAGGGCCTAGGCGCCGCCGCGCCCAGCGCCATCGAAAAGTTCACGAACGAGCTGTTGTGGCGCGAGTTCACGCACGCTTCGCTGTGGGATCGCCCCCATCTGCTAACGCAGCCGTTCCGTACGGACTTCGTGGGTTTTCCTTGGGCCGACGACGAAGCCGCTTGGCAGGCCTGGACCACGGGCAATACCGGTTTTCCCGTGGTGGACGCCGCTGCGCGCCAACTGCTCGAGGAAGGCTTCGTGCACAACCGCGCTCGCATGATCGCCGCGAGCTTTCTGACCAAGCAGCAGCTCATTCACTACGCGCGGGGCGAAGCGCACTACATGAAGTACCTAACCGACGGTGATTGGGCGCAGAACAACGCCGGCTGGCAGTGGTCGGCGGGTTGCGGCATGGACGCGCAGCCCTACTTTCGGGTCTTCAATCCGACCTTACAGGGCGAGAAGTTCGACCCGAACGGCGACTACGTGCGGCGCTATGTGCCCGAGCTCCGCGGCCTGCCGGCGAAGTTCATCCACCGGCCCGCCGAAGCGCCGCAAACAGTGCTCGACGCTGCCAACGTGAAGCTGGGCGCGACCTACCCCGAGCCGATCGTGGACCACGCCATGGCCCGCGATCGCTTCCTAAAAATAGCCGAATCACATCTCAAGGGGCGTGGGGCGGGGAGCAAGCGGGGCTAACGACGTGTGGGCGTGCGAGGTCGCCTCGAGCGCGCCCAGCGTCACCTCGACCTCGTGCGTCTTACCGTCGTTGAACAGCGGCACGACGTGGCCAGAAATCGCCTTACCGTCGACGAGCAGCGTGCGCACGCCCTTCGAGACATGGTGCGGATTCTTGACCTTCACCTTGTAGGTGGTGCCGCGCAGCACGCGGGTGACCTCGAAGCCATCCCAGGCCTTCGGAATGCACGGATCGATTTCGAGGCCCCTGTACCCGGGGCGTACACCCAAAATGTGCTTGGTCGCGGCCTGGTAGCACCAGCTTGCGGTGCCCGAGAGCCAACTGTTCCGGCCCAAGCCGAACTGCGCGTGCTCGTCGCCCAAAATATTCTGGGCGTACACGTAGGGTTCGAGCTCGTACTCCTCCATGACCTCGTTCTTCGCCGCGGGGTTGATCTGCATGTAGTACTGAAAGGCGCGATCGCCGTTGCCCATCAGTGTTTCGGCAATCATGACCCAAGGGTTGGAGTGTAGGAAAATGCCGCCGTTTTCTTTGGCCCCGGGCGGGTAGGTGGTGACGCCCCCCTTGGTCGGGTCATAGCCGTCGTAGCCAGGCGCCGACAGCTTGATGCCATTCTTCGTGTTGAGGTGGCGCTGCACCGACTCCAGCGCCTTGTGGGCGCGCTCGGGCGTGGCAAACCCGGAGATGACGGGCCAGCTCTGGCCGTTGGTCCAAATTTTACCCTGCGCGTTCTTGTGCGTACCGATGACGCTGCCGTCGTGGTCGAAGTAGCGCACGTACCACTCGCCGTCCCAGGCATGCTCGTTCACGCGCGCCTTCATCTGCTCGTAGTCACGCTTGTATCTGTGCGCTTGCGCGTCGTCGCCCAGCTCGGCGCATAGCTCAATCAGCTCGAGCAGCGCCTTGCCGTACAGGTTGGCGACGAACAGGCTCTCGGCTCCCTGCTTGAGGTTCACCGTGTCGTTCCAGTCGGCAAAGCCCAGCAGCGGCAAGCCGTGGGCGCCCACGTCCTTTCTGGTGAACTCGACCGCGCGCTTCAAGTGCTCCAGCACCGTGCCGCGCTCGCGCTCGTTCAGCTCCAGCGTCTTGTCGTAAAACGGCAGAACTTGCTGCAAAAAGGCCAAATCGCCGGTTTCTTTGAGGTAGGCGCAAATCGCCAGCACGATCCACAGCTGGTCGTCCCCGTAGTAGCTGGGGCGATCGCCGTGCTCGCGCGAGTCGCCTTCGTTGGCCACCATGGTGGAGGCGTAGAACTGGTGCATGGCCGAGCCATCTGCCTTCTGCACGCTCAGCAGTTTCTCCAACAACTCCTTGGCCTCGCCCGGCATGGACGAGACGACGCCCATCACGTCCTGCGAGCTGTCGCGGAAGCCAATGCCACGGCCGCCGAAGCCCAGCTGGTACAGCGATAGATCCCGCGACCAGTTCTTGGTCATGAAGCACTGCCGCGGGTTGTGAATGTTGACCATGCTGTCTAGCGCGGCCGAGGGCGTTTTTACCTGCAGCTTGCCCAGGTAGTCGTCCCAGTACCTGCGCATGCCGAGCAGCGCGGCGTCCGTCTGCGCGTCGGTCTCGAACCTTGCAACCGCGACCTTGGCGCGGGCGAGGCTCTCGGCGCTCGTACCGTCTTGCTGCGTGAGCAACACGCGAAAGCGCGAGCTTGCGCCGGGCGCCAACGTGCCGAGTGGCAGCAGCAACGCGCCGACGTTGTCGCCGCGCAGGGCTTGGTAGTTCGAAAGCTCGGTCTGCTTCAAGCTGAGCGGGTCGGCGTAGGTGCCGTACTCATTGTCGCCCAGGAAGCGCGCGCGGCAGGTTTCGAACGAGGACGCCGCGAGCGTGGCCGTCAAGTAGGTCTGGCGAACGTCGCGGTTCATGAACGCGAACTGAGCCAACAGCTGGCGACCGCCGCCGGCGTCGTGGGCCATGCTTTGCATGGTTTGCGGCACCCAGTCGGCGTTGGTGAACTGCTTGAGCGCGTCGAAGTGCGTGTACTCGAAGAACGGAATGGCATCGAGCGTCAGCGGCTCGTCCGAGATGTTGGTCAGCGTTATGTCCTCGACCAGCACCTCGGAGCCGGTGGGGACGAACAACGTGAGCTCCAGGCGCACGCCGGCAATTTCCGAGACGAAGCGGCTATAGCCGAGGCCGACTCGGCACTCGTAGCGGTCTAGGGCTTCCAGCTTGGGCACGAACAGCGGAGCCAGCGTGCGTAGGCCCTGGGGGCCGCGCAGGCGCAAGTACAAGGTGTGTCCCTTCAGCTCCGAGCTGGGCAGCTGGGGAATGTACTTGGTGATGCGGTTGAGCGCAGGATCTCCCTTGCACAGCAAGAGGCCGCCCGTGTGGTCGACGAAGCCGCCGAAGCGTAGCGACCCGACGTAGTTGATCCATTTGACTGGCGTCTTCGGATTTTCAATCACGTACTCGCGGGCGCTGTCGTCGAAATGACCGTACTTCATGGTTCTCCGGGGGATCGCTGCTGAGGAGCAGAGAACCAGCGCTAATTGGCGCAAGCCCGTGGCTCGCGCTGAAGTCGCTGGTTTCTTGCCTGATTGAACCAGCTAAAGGCCGTGCTGGCCAGGAGAAACTGCCTCGAATTGAAAGATTTACGGAACCGGTTTCAGTAGGATTTTATCGAAGAATTGTAGAAAGACGTCAAGATTATTGGCGCCTCACAGGAACCGGTTGCAGGTCGTGCGAGCACTTGTGTGTCCGGCGCCTGACCAGGGCGCGTGCCCGAATGCGCGGGCGCGTGGCTAGCTCATGTAGGGAAATGCAGGCGCTAAAGCGCAGCGCAGGCCGGCCGCATGGATAGGAGCGCATGAGAAGGCAAAAAATCGCCGCCGTTTTTTCCGCTCCGACGTCCGGGCGGGCCTTGGCTATCTGGCTCTGCAGCCTCGGTTCTGCCTGGGGAGTAGCCTGCGGTAGCAACCCAGAATACGCCTCGCCCAGCGGCAAGCCGGCTGGCGGTAGCGCGGATTCGGGTCTGGCGGGGGGCAGCCAGCCTGGCGAGGGCGGCGCAAGCTTCGAGCTCGGCCTGGGTGGGGTGGCAACCTCGGCCGCGCAAGGCGGAGCGCAAGCTTCGATCGATCTCGAGCTGGTCGTGACAGCCGAGCAAGAGGAGCTGGACGTGAGCGGGGAGCCCGCGACCGTGCAGTTGACGGCACGCTACGAGGACGGCTCGAAGCCCAATCGTGTGGTGTGGAGCGTGGACGACGCGGGGCGGGGCTCGGTCAACGGTACCGGCGAGTTCCGCGCCAACGGCTTCGTTGCGGGCGACGTCACCATCACGGCCACGGTTGGTACGCGCACGGCCAGCGTGACGTTGCACATCAACGTCGCCATCAGCAGCGACCCCAACGAGCTCGATACGGAGCTCAAAGACGATTTGGTCACCGGCGGGCAGGGTGGCGCGAACGGCAATGGTCCGGACGCCGACTTTCGTTTTCTGTACCCGTACGATAAGACGGTATTCCCACGCGGCTTGGCGTCACCGCCGCTTCAGCTCGGCGGTGCCGAAGCCGACGCCACTTACGTCAAAATCAGCGCCGGCAAATTGACCTACGAGGCCTTTGCCAACGGCGCTGGGCCCACGCGCGTGACGCTGCCTGAGGCTGTTTGGCGCGGTGTGACGCTGTCGGCCGCGCCCGGCGAATGGGTCGAAGTCTCGGTCTCGAAGGCCAGCGGCGGCAAAGTCACGGGGCCAGTCAGCGAGCGCTGGCTGATCGCGCCGGGCAGTTTGAAGGGCTTCGTCTACTACACTACCTACCGCTCGCCGCTGGCCAACAACGGCGCGGTGATGCGCATCAAGCCGGGCGAGACCGCGACCGTGCTGCAGAAGGACTGCACGGTGTGTCACAGCGTGAGCGCGCACGGCAACGTGATGGTGGCCGGCGTGCAGTGGGACCAAGCCAACGCGGACGTCAGTCGCGCCTTCGACTTGCCGACGAACGGTGGGATTCAGCTGCGCAACGAGCAGGCCGAGGGGCGCGTGTACTCGTTCGGTGCTCTGACGCCGGACGGCGCGCTGTTGCTGACGAGCGGCGTGCCGGCTTCCGGCGCCAAGATGCGCGGTATGAGCGGCCTGTTGTTCAGCCGCCTAGTGGACACGGCGACTGGCGCGACCGTGAAGGCGCCGAGCTTCGGCGTAAACGTAGCTATGACACCGAATTTTGCGCCTGACGGCAGCCGCGTGGCGTTCAGCAACCACGACGCCAGCGCCGCGGGGCACGTCTTGTCGGTGGCGAGCTTCGACGGCGCCGCGACGCCGCCCGAGTTCGGCGAGGTTTTGGACGTCGTGAACGACGCCGAGCACGTGCTGGCGTGGCCCAGCTTCGTGCCCGACGCGTCGGCCGTGGTGTTCCATGCGGGTGATTCGTTCGACACCGCAAAATTCGGTGGCGGCGCGCTGTACGCCGATTTGCGGCTGGTCGACGTCGAGAGCAAAGCCGTCTCTACCCTCGATGCGCTGAATGGCTACGACGCGGACGGGCAGCTGTATTTGCCGGCGGGCGCGCAGCAGGAGGCGCACTTGAACTACGAACCCAGCGTGCTTCCGGTAGCGGTCGGCGGCTACTACTGGGTGCTGTTTACCAGCCGTCGCACCTACGGCAACACCATCGCGCCCGGCGGCAGCGTAGCGCGCGGCGACGACATTTGGGGCATTCCTCAGCCGCCCGAGACCGAGACGCCCAGCCCGCGCAAAAAAATCTGGGTCGCCGCGATCGACATCAATCATCAAGGCGTGGCCGACCCCAGCCACCCGGCCTTCTATCTGCCCGGTCAGGAGCTGGAATCCGGCAACATGCGCGCGTTCGCGGCGCTGGAACCGTGCAGGAAGAGGGGCAAGGGTTGCGAGTCCGCGGCCGAGTGCTGCGACGGCTTCTGTCGCGAAACCAGCCGCGACGCCGACGGAGTACCGGTGCTTTCGTGCTCGGCGCCGCCCGAAAACGCCTGCTCGAACATCGACGAAGCCTGCGCCGCCCCCAGCGACTGCTGCTCTTCCAAAGCCTTGTGCATCAACAAGCGCTGCGCCTCGCCCGGTCCCGTCGTTCACTGAACGGAGTCGCTAAACTTGGCTGCCAACTCGCAGCCCACTTCGCAGAAGCTAACGTACCGGATTCGGGCAACGTTGGGTCGCTCGAGATTTTTTCACAGGGAGATCGGGAGATCGGGAGTCGTGCGAGGAAGAACGCATTTTTCGTTTCGGAGGACCGAAACGAAAAATGTTTCCTTAACGGTGCACGAGGCTACCGCAGGTCAGCTTGCGCCGTGCAGTCTCGGGGGCGGCAGCGCGAACCCCAAAATGCTCGCTCGCACGACTCCCGATCTCCCGATCTCCCTGTAAAATCAGGGAGTCGTTACGACATTGGCGCAAGGGACAGACCCGAAGAGCTACTTGCTGGGCGGGTACTTCGAGAGTTTGCGTTGGAGGCTGCGGCGGTGGAGGCCGAGGCGGCGGGCGGCTTCGGAGATGTTGCCGGCGACGCTGACCAGCACGCTGTTGATGTGCTCCCACTCCGCGCGGGCCAAGCTCAGCGGCTCGCCCGTGGGCACTGTCTGGTCGCTGCTGGCGCCGCGTTGAAGCGCGTTCAAGATTTGGTCCGCGTCGGCGGGCTTGGTCAGGTAGTGCACGGCGCCGAGCCGCATGGCTTCGACCGCGGTCGCGATGCTGCCGTAGCCGGTCAGCACCACCACGCGCGTCGCCGGGTCCTTGGCCAACAGGGCGCGCAGCACGTCCAGCCCGGACTCGTCGCCGATACGCAGGTCGACCACCGCATACTCGGGCGCCTCGTCCGACAGCCGTTTGGCCTCGCCGACCGAAGCCGCGCCCTGCGCTAGAAAGCCGCGATCGCCGAAGGCGCGCACCAGCCGCTCACGCAAGTGATCGTCGTCTTCGACGACCAGCAGGGTGGGGGCTTCGACGGCTTCAGCCATGCGCGTCCGCAGCTTGTGGGCCGACGCCGCGGGCGGCCATGCGACTGTTTGTCGCAGCCAACGGCAGCACCAACCTGGCCGAGGTTCCGCGGCCCGCCTGGGAAGACAACTCCAGGCGTCCGCCCAGCTGTTCGGCCACGCTTTGCACCAAAAATAGGCCGAGCCCCATGCCCTGGCCGCGCGGTTTGGTCGTGAAGAAGGGCTCGGTCGCGCGGGCCAGGACGCTCTGGGACATGCCCTGGCCGTCGTCCTCCACGTTGAACGTGAGCTCGCCCTGCCGCTCGGAGACCCCGAGCCGCACCGCGCCGCTAGGAGTGCTGGCGTCGAAGGCGTTGCTCAGCAGGTTCCGCAGGGCTTGCGAGATGGCCCCGAGCGAGCCTGTTAACTTTAGCGGCGTGCCTTCGGGGGCTGCGATTACCAGGCGTCGGCGATCGAAGCCGGAGGCGCCCTGTTCCAAGATCTGCGGCCAGGTCAGCTCACCGAAGCTCGCGCCGTGCGCCTGACCGGCTTCCGCCGCCAACTGCTCCAAAATGGCACGACAACGCTCGACTTGGCTCTTGATCAGCAGCACGTCTTCGCGCGATGCGTCAGCGCTTGCGTCCTCGGGCAGGCGCCGCAACAGCTCGCCGCTGGCCAGCTGAATCGTCGACAGCGGTGACGCCAGCTCGTGAGCCGCGCCCGCCGAAAGCATAGCCAGCGCGGCCACCGCCTCGCCGCGCGTCGCGCGCTCGCGCGAGGCCGCCAGTTGCTCTTCGATGAACCGCAGCTCACGCAGCACGCGCTGAATGAAGTACACGATGAAGCAGGCAGCCAGCCCGAACGCTACCCACATGCCGCGCATGTGCCAGCTGTAGGCTTGCATGTGGTGCGCGTGGTCGTGCGGCAGCGGCACGTGCGCCCAGAACAGCCCAAGTGAGCAGCCCAGCGCCGAGGCCACGAGCGCGAAGCTTTTGCGCGGCGGCAACACGACGGCCGCCAACGCAATGTGAATCAGGTAGAGGAAGCTGAACGGATTGGCGGGCCCGCCGCTGAAGTACAACAGGGCCGAGAAAAGCAGTAAATCGAGCCCCAAGGCCAACGTGACGTGCCATTCGCCGATCGGCTTTTGACGACGCAGCAGCAACATCGCCCATGCGTTGAGCATGAGCTCGAGCGCCATCACGGCGCCGAGCGCGCTCAAAGGCAAGCGCGTGCCCATGCCCCAGCTCACGGTCAAAATTACCGCAAGCTGCCCCAAGACCGCGCCAAAGCGAAGGCGAGCGAGGAAGGCGAAATTGACCCGAAAGGCATTGCCTTGTGCTGTTTTTGCCACGCTGGCATTGCACGGTAATCTCGGAGCCTGGGTCGAGCAACCGTGGTACGCTCGAAAGGAGTGCATTCATCATGGCTCGCGACTCGATTCCCTACCTAGTGCGTCCACCCACTGCCGTGCTCACGCGCGGCTTTGACCCACGGCTCTCGGTCGGCTCGGCGCGGCCGGCGGTTTTTCGCTCGTCCACGTACGTCTTCTCCAGCCCCGAAGCTGCGGAGCGGGCGTTTGCCATCGCGCTAGGCCGCTCGAAGCCCGCCGCGGGCGAGAGCGTCGACCTCATTTATTCGCGGCTCTCGCATCCCAACGCCGAGATTTTGGAAGATCAGCTCGTCCCGCTCGAAAAGGCCGCCGAAGCCGCGGCTGTCTTCAACTCGGGCATGGCCGCGATCTCGACGCTGTTCTTGGCGCTCTGCCCAGTCGGTTCTGCGTTCCTGTACACCACGCCCATTTACGGCGGCACCCAGCACCTCATCCACCAATTCTTGGAGCCGCTGGGCATTCGCGCGATCCCGGTGCCGGCTGGCGACGGCCCGGCCATTGCCCGCGCGATCGCCGAGACGCCCGACCTCAAGCTGGTGTTCATCGAAACACCCGCCAACCCGACGCTGGTCATGACGGACATCCAAGCCGCCGTGAAGGAAGTGGCGAAGCGCTCCGGTACGCGCCCGCTCGTCGCTGTCGACAACACCTTCCTCGGCCCCATTTTCCAGTACCCGCTGCACTTCGGCGCAGACCTCAGCGTCTACTCGGCCACCAAGTACCTAGCTGGCCAAAGCGACATCTTGGCCGGGGTGATTATGGGCGTTGATCCAACGCTAATCGCCAGCTTGCGCGGTTTGCGCGCCATTTTGGGCAATATTTTGCAGCCGGACGAGTGCTGGATTTTGGACAGCCGCTTGCCGACGGTGGAGCTGCGCATGTCACGCCAAAGCAAGAACGCGGCCCGCATCGTGCCGCAACTGGCCGAGCACCCCAAGGTGCGCACCGCCTATTATCCAGCGCAATTCCGCGACGCCGAGCAATGTCGCATCCGCGATCAGCAGTGCCGGTTTCCGGGCGCCGTGTTCGCGTTGGATTTGCACGGCGGGCGCAGCGCAGCGTTCGATTTTTTGCGCCGGCTGCGCATCGCCAAGAACGCCGTGAGCTTGGGCGGAGTCGAGACGCTGGCCTGCCACCCGCGCACCACCACCCACTCCGAAATGTCGCCCGACGAGCTGTCGCGCTACGGCATCGGTGAGGGTCTGGTGCGCGTCTCGATTGGCGTCGAAGACTACCGCGACCTATTGCGCGACTTCTTGGACGCCTTGGCTTAGGCCGCCACGGTTTCGGCTCGCAAGAAACGCTGCAGCGCGTGCTCCACCTCCAATGGCGCTTTGGCAAGCTCGCGGATCATTGCCAGCTGCAGCAGCGCCGTTTGGTGCAGGTCGAGCTGGTAGCCAGTGTTCGGCTGCGCCCGGCGCTCCGGGGCCAACAAACCCTGCAGAATACGCTGTGCCTGCTCAGACAGCTGATGCGCTTCACGCGCCAAGACTTGGCTCGCAAGCTGAACGCCGCCGGCGACGGCCGCTGGCTCGTAGCGCGCGGCGTAGGCGATGGCCAGCGTGTTGGCCACCAGCTCTTCGTGCCACATGTCGCTGCTCAGCAGGCCAGCCGCGTCGCGGTAGTGGTGAAACAGCTCGTGCGCCATCACGGCCGGCGCTTGGCGAAAGACCAGCGCCGCCACCTTCTCCAAGTCGTGCTCGCCCAGCAGCGCGGCTTGAAACGGCAGCGTCTCTTCTGGCAGACCTTCGATGTCTGGATAGAAGATCACGCCGCGCTGCTTGTCGTACATCCATTGTGGTTGATGCCACGGCACGAGCGGCGGCGTGTCTGGCGCGCCGAACGGCCGCAAGCGCTGCGCAAACTCGGCGGCCAAGCGGCGTACGTGACCGTGCCAACCGCCACGCGGCGCGCGGAGTTCGGCCGTCTCGGAGACCGCTTTGGGAACGTAAATCGTCTCTACCAGTTGATCGATCACCAGCAGCAGTAGGCGCAGCGTCGCTGAGTCCTCGCCCAGCAGCGCTAGCTCATGGTGAACGGCGCGACGGAAGTCGTCCATCGAGCGCGCAACCTGGCGCAAGGTGCCCGTTTCGTACAAAAGCTTGCGAATTTCGCCCAGCGATTCGGGTAGCGCTTGCTTGAGCGTTGCTAACTTTTCTCGCTGTGCTGGACTGGCACGCTCCGAAAAGCACGCCAGCGGGTAGGTGACCTTGCCGGTCTCCAAGTCGGGGCTCCGCCGCTTGCCATAGACGTCGCGCACGTCGTCGAGCACTTGCACCAGCAGCGACAGGTTTTCGCCCAGTACCCGGTAGTGTTCGCGCTCTTCGTCGCTGACGCCGCTGTAGAGGGCCGCGCATTCGCAAATCAAGGTAACGCTAGCCGTCTTTTCGCGCTGCATGGCCAGCACCTCGGCCGGGCTACGCGCGCCCTTGTCCCCCAGTAGGTCGAGGTGTTGACCCCGGCCGGTGGTGAGGGCAACGCGGTTGACGATCTTCAGGTACAGCAAGCGGCGCTTGGAGCTTTTCTCGAGGCGCATGCAGCGCTCTAGCGCCGACAGCCCCAAGAACAGCAGCGTTAGGGCGTCGTTGATGGCCATGCCGGCGCCCACATTGGCGTGAGGCTTACCGGACAAATCGAGATCCTGAACGTCGTCCAACAGATCGAGCGCCAACAGATAGAACTGGCAGAAGCTTGCCAGCTCGACTCCCTGTTCATCCAACTCGTCGCGGTGCGCGCGCGCTATCAGGTAAAAGACTGCCAAGGGGTTGCCGAGCGGATTTTGCCGGGTGCGCGGGCGGTACTGCGCTGCGCTGGCCAGCAAGAGCTCCTGTTGAGTGGCGTCGAAAGAGCCCGACACAATCGCTTGGTCGACTCGTTGTTCGACGCGACCGAGAAAACCGATGATGCCTGTAGCCTGCTGCGTTTGCATACACTGCTCCGTCTGCGCAGAAGTGCGCGCCCGTCGTTTCTTCGCCGTTCCCTGCCACCCCGTTACTTGAGCGTCCCGGCCGCGGCCGCGACCGGGACCCCCGCCGTTTTGACGGACGAGCGGAGCTCGCCCGGAAGAGTCGACAGGACTACAGGATCATGAAGCCGCTAGCCGACAGGATCATGAAGCCGCTGGGCGACAAGATCGCGTAGCCGCTTGTCGCGTCGAGCGCCTCACGCTCGCTCGCGATGTCCCCGCTCAGGTTTCGTTCGATCGTTTCGAGCTCGTGCAATTCGATGTCTTCGTTATTGTCCATTGCGTTCCTTTCGGTTCCGTTCCCTCGTGTCGAGCACGCGATACTGCAGTTGCAAGCTTCGAGCCCCGCTGTTCGCGAGGCCCATCTCCCACATCCGCTTGCCACCGCCCAGGATCACGCACTCCGTTTTTCGGGCTGACTCATGCTTGCAGTCAGCCCCCAGTCAAATAGACGGAGCAG
>JAYUYU010000317.1:0-6205 GCA_043752365.1 Myxococcales bacterium
CCCCCCGCCTTTCTTTCCTAGTGTCGCGCGCTTCGCGCGCTTCGCGCGCTCCGAGTGCGAGGCGAGTGCGAGGCGAGTGCGAGGCGAGTGCGAGGCGAGGTGCGATGCGAGGCGAGGCTAGGCCGATTTACGGGTTGAGGTGACCAGGCGAAGGTTGAGGGTTCCGTAAGTGCTTCAGTGCGGGTGAGCTGAGCGTGGGAACGAGCAAACCGTTTTCGTAGCGGGCGACGAATTCTCATGCGCGGCGGGCGAGGGCGGAGGAGCGGCGTGAGACGACCGCCACACGACCTCTCGGTCGTGTATGGCTCCACATTCAAAGCTGCTCAACGCGCTGTGCTGTGGCGGAAGGCACCGTGTAAGTCTCGGTCGTACCTGCGCACACCAACCCACCAAAATTTTCTAACAGAGCGCGAATAGCTTAGTAAAATCCAATCTCTCTTGACTGCCGGGGTTCCAGTTTAGCAAGATGCCCCGCACCCAAAACCGCGGTCCTCGTGGCGCGGGGCCCCAAAGCCCTTCAAACAGGCTTGGGAGTCCGATAGCGCGGCGGTTAAGGCCGGCAGCAACGGTGGGAATCAGGCTCTGAAGCCTGAGTTCCCGGGCACCTCAACGAAGTATCAGGCGGAAGGTAAACGTATAAATGTCGAGCGCATGGCATCACTTCCAAGAAGGCGGATGGGCGATGTACCTCATCCTGTTCTGGCTCATCTGCTCGATCGCCGTGATCGCGGAACGCTCCGTGTATCTGTTTGGCGCATCGATCAATAAAGAGGTTTTCCTCGCGACCATGCAGAAGTGCATCCTGGCCGGCGATATCGCCAAGGCCGTGAAGATGTGCTCGGCCGCCAACGCCCCGCTCGCCCGCATCGTGCAGTCGGGCTTGGTCAAGGTGAACCGTCCGGATGAAGAGGTTCAGGCGGCGATGGATGAGGCAGCTCTCCGTGAGATGCCGAAGATCGCAAAGCGCACGGGCTTTTTGGCCCTGTTCGCCAACCTGGCCATGCTCTGCGGCCTGTTCGGCACCATCGTCGGCCTGATCAAAGCCTTCGGCGCTGTCGGTGGCGAATCGGTCGACCCGAGCCAGAAGGCCCGTATTCTCGCCGAAGGTATCGCCGAAGCCATGAACTGCACGGCTTTCGGTCTCCTCTCGGCCATCGTTGCCCTGATGGGATTCGCATTCCTCAACGGCAAGACGCAGACGATGGAAGACGACATCAACGAGGCATCCGTCCAAGTGCTGAACCTCGTCGTCGCCAACCGCCAGAAGGTCAACCTCCAGGGTATCGAGGGTTGATTCCCCTCGGTTGTGGGGCATACGGCCTTTGCCGTGTGCCCCTGCCGATTCCCGCAGGTTGAGTGTTCGTTGACTGGTTTAAGGAGCGAGCATGGCTGGTATTGATACGGGCGGCGGTCACGGTGGCAAGCGGTCGACGAATCACGAGATTCCGTTGATCCCGTTCATCGACTTCCTCCTCTGCCTGGTGGCGTTCTTGTTGGTGACCGCGGTCTGGTCGCAGATGGCCCGCATCAACGCGGACGCTCGCGTCCCGGGTCCGCCCAAGGACGAGCCGCCAGAGGAAATCAAAAAAGAGAAGCAGCTCCACGTGGAGATGAAGGGTGAAACCAAGTTCCAGCTCATCTGGAAGGAAGGTAACACCGTCGTCAACACCATCGACGTCGACCGCAAGGCTGTGCCGGCGGGCAACGCAGGGGATATCCGTTTCCCCGACCTTGCCAAGAAGATCTCTGAAGAGTGGAGCCAGAACGGTTCGCACCGCGGCGACTTCAAGGACGACAAGAAGACGGATCAAGCGGTTTTGCACACGGACAACAGCACCCCGTTCTCGGACGTGGTGGCCGTTATCGACGCCATCTACACTCCTAAGCGCGACTGCTCGGTGTGCGAGCGCGGCAAGACGATCAAGATGCCCGGTTTCAACGTGACCTTCTCGGTGAACTGAAATGTCGGAAAAACCGCTCAGCCGTTTCCACCAGCCGATCGCCCAACCGGGCCGGCGCCTGCTTCATCACGTACCGCTGCGCTTCGTGCGCAAGAAGGTGTCAGGCGGCGGTCAGCGCTCGGTGAACCAAGAGATCCCGTTGATCCCGTTCATCGACTTCTTGCTGTGCATCGTGCTGTTCTTGCTCGCCAGTTTCTCGGCGAGCGGCGAACTGCCGATCGACAAGAACGTCAAGCTGCCGAACGCCGAGAACGTGCTCGACATGACGGACGCCCCGATGGTGGCCGTAACCGGCGCACAGATTTTGGTCGACGGCACGCCGGCAGGTAACACCCGAGCCATCGTCGAAGCGAACCGCTTGCAGCGCGTTGACGAGCTTTTCAACGTGCTCAAGAACAAGCGCGAGCTCTGGAAACAACTCAACCCGGGCAAAGAGTTCGCGGGCGTCGTTGTGCTCCAGGTCGACCGCAAGGTCGAAGCTCTGGTCGTCAAGAGCGTCTTCCAGACGGCTGCGTTCGCGGGTTACCCGAACGTGAGCTTCATGGTTGGCCGCCTCGGGCAGCAGGGCTGAGGCACCGCTGAAATGAGGGAGCGAGGGCTCCCCTCACTGAACCAAGCGCGCGCCGAACGTCGGCGCGCGTTGGTTTATGGGAAGGTCGCACTGCGTGCGATGCCACCGCACTTTTGGCTTTGGGTGCTGGTCGGCGGTGCCGCGTTCGGCGTCATTTATTGGCGTGCCGCGGAAAGCCAATTGGACGGACGCAAGAGCGCGGTGATGGCCAAGCAGCGGGCGATCGCGATGGCGCTCGGGCCGAAGCTTCAGCCCTTTCGAGACCAAGTCGAAGGCTGGGCGCGCGAGCTGGCCGCCGACGGCCCAGCCGATTTCGTGGTTCCGGGCGACGCGCTCAAAGATTTGAGCGAGGCGCCGGGCGTCTATCTACGGCTCCGCCGCGAGAACACCAAGAGCACGAAGCAGATCCGCAAGGCTGCCCAGGCGTCGCTGCTCGACGGTTTCACGTCCTGCCTGTTCGTCAGCCCTACGGGCCTACCTACCCAGGGCACGGCCTGCAGGCTTACCAGCGAGTGTCTGCCGGGGCAGCTCTGCAACGAGTGGAACGTGTGCGCGGCACCACCGCGGCCCTACAATATGCGGCTGGCGTATCGCTCTCTGCGAGTGTTGACGACTGAGTGGAGCGACGAGCTGCACGCGGCCGACAGCGAGCTGGGGGTAAACGGCTACGATCGCGACTTGGATAGCGTCGCCAAGCACGACGTGCCGGTCGCGGTCGAGATCATGAACAAGGCGCGTTTCGTAACCTTGGTCATCGACGAAGAACCCGTGGGCGGTCTGCCGAAACCCGCAACCGGTTCGACCGAGACGCCGGAAGAGCAGCTGCAACGCATGCCGCACTTTGCCCGCGTCGGCGTGTGGGAACTGGCGACGCGGACGCCGCTTTTGCGCCTCCGCGCTGAGGCCGCAGCGGACTTCGTGGCGGTGGGCGGGCATCGCGCGACGAGCCCGGAGACGGCCGCCGCGCAGGCGCGCCAAGCGAACAGCTGTAGCTTGGCCTTGGCGGTGCGGGCTCGCATCAAGCCAGAACCCGCAGTCAAGCCCTAGGTCGAGGGGTCCACTGCGGATCCGGCTTGCCGAAAGGCGTGCTCGATAGCGCCCTTAGTGCAGCAGCTTGGGTCCGGGCTCGGACTTTCCGGAAAAGCGGAACGACAGCTTCTTGTCGGTCACGTCGACGCGCACGTGCCCGCCGTTCTCCAAGGCTCCGAACAACAGCTCGTCCCCGAGCGGCTTCTTGACCTCGTCTTGGATCAAACGGCCCAGTGGGCGAGCGCCGTTTTGCTTGTCGTAGCCCTTTTCGGCCAAGTACGCCTTGGCCTCGGACGAAAGCTCGAGCGTTACCTCGCGGTCGAATAGCTGCGTGCCTAGCTCGGCGATGAACTTGTCGACGACCCGCGTCATGGTGTCGGGCGAGAGCGGATCGAAGGAAATACGCGCGTCGAGGCGGTTTCTGAACTCGGGGCTGAAGGTGTTGCGCACGGCCAGGTCGTCCCGCCCTTGCTCGTCGCGGTTGCCGAAGCCCACCAACCCGCGCTGGAGGTCTTGCGCGCCCACGTTGCTGGTCATGATCAGAATCACGTGCCGAAAGTCGGACTTTTTGCCGTTGCTGTCGCTCAACGTGCCGTGGTCCATGACCTGCAGCAGCACGTTGAACACGTCCGGGTGCGCCTTCTCGATTTCGTCGAGTAGAAGAACAGTGTGCGGCGTCTTGGCGATGGCCTCGGTGAGCAGGCCGCCGCGGTCATAGCCGACGTAGCCGGGGGGCGCACCGATCAGCCGCGATACAGTGTGGCGCTCCATGTACTCGCTCATGTCGAAGCGAATCAGCTCGATGCCCAGCGTTTTGGCCAGCTGCTTGGCGGCTTCGGTCTTGCCGACGCCGGTGGGACCCGTGAACAGGTAAGAGCCTATCGGCTTTTCGGGCGTGCGCAGGCCAGCCCGCGACAGCTTGATGGCCGTCACCAGCTCGGTCAGGGCGCGGTCTTGCCCGAACACGACCTTGCGCAGGTCTTGCTCGAGGTTTTTTAGCGCGCTCTTGTCGTCGGTCGAAACCTGGCGCGGCGGAATTTGCGCGATGCGGGCCACGACGCCTTCAACGCGCTCGACCGTGACCGTTGCATCGTCGCCCAAGTCGAGCTTGGTGTCGGCGCCCGACTCGTCGAGCAAGTCGATGGCCTTGTCGGGCTGTTTCTTGTCGCGCAGATGCTTGTCCGAAAGTACGGCGCAGGCGTCGATGGCTTCGTCCGCGTACGTCACCTTGTGGAACTCTTCGTACTTGGGCTTGAGTCCCCGCAGGATTGCCTTGGTTTCTTCGAGCGTCGGCTCGACGACCTCGATTTTTTGAAAGCGACGGGCCAGGGCGCGGTCGCGCTCCACGTGGCTGCGGTACTCCTCGAACGTGGTGGCGCCGATGCAGCGCAGCGTGCCGTTGGACAGGGCAGGCTTCAGTAGGTTGGCGGCGTCGAGCGTTCCTCCGCTAGCCGCGCCCGCTCCGACCACCGTGTGCAGCTCGTCGACGAACAGGATGGCGCCCTCTTGCTTTTGGATTTGCTTCAACACCGCCTTGACGCGATTCTCGAAATCCCCTCGAAAGCGCGTGCCGGCCACCAGCGCGCCCATGTCGAGCGCGTAGATGGTCGCGTTCAGCAGGTGCTTGGGCACGTCCCCTGCGACGATTTTGGAGGCGAGCCCTTCGACAATGGCTGTCTTGCCCACGCCGGCGTCCCCAACGAAGATGGGGTTGTTCTTGCGGCGGCGGCACAGCACCTGAATCGCGCGACGCAGCTCTTTCTCGCGCCCCACCAGCGGCTCGATGTTCCCGGCGGCGGCGGCCTCGTTCAGGTTGATCGCGAACTTCGCGAGCGGATCCGCTACCTTCTCGCCGTCGCCGTCCTCGTCCTCATCGTCGGACCCGGACGATTCCAGGGCGTCGTCGTCGGAGCCGTCCTTCGAGACGCCATGCGATACGTAGCTGACGATGTCGTAGCGGGTTAGTCCCAACGCCGTCAGAATCTCGACGGCCTGCGAATCCACCTCGGCGAAAATGGCTACCAGCACGTTGAAGCCCTTCAGCTCCTCTTTGCCGCTGGACTGCACGTGAACGGCCGCGCGCTGGAGCACGCGCTGAAAGCCGCGCGACGGCGCCGGAATCACGGGCTCGGCGCCGGGCACCTTGCTCAGGTCGGCTTCGAGCACGCGGTCTAGCTCTTTCTTCAGGCGGTCGACGTTGCCACCGGCGCCGCGCACGACGCGCGCCGTGGCGTCGTCGTGAAGCAGCGCGTACAGCAAGTGCTCGACCGTGATGAGGTCGTGGCGTCGCCGCGACGCTTCACTCTGTGCCAGTGAACACGCAATTTCGACTTCTGCGCTGACCTTCACGGTTCACCCCCGTAGCCTTCTGGCTCTGCTGTGACCATGAGCGGATGGCTGTGTTCTTTCGCGTAAGCCGTGACCTGGGACGCCTTGGTCTCGGCCACGTCGCGCGAGAAGGTGCCGACGATGCCGTAGCCCTTGTGATGCACGTGCAGCATCACTCGCGTCGCGTCGGTTTCGCCCATGTGAAAGAACTTCTCGAGCACGTGCACCACGAACTCCATGGTGGTGTAGTCGTCGTTGTGCAAGACCACCACGTACTTGCGAGGCCTCTCGGTCTTCGGACGCGTGGCGACGTCGA
>JAYUYU010000318.1:0-14782 GCA_043752365.1 Myxococcales bacterium
CGGGCGCCCACCCCACCCGTCAGTCGCGTGTCCTTAGCTTAGCGAATCTCCCAAACTGCTTTTGACGTGTCGACGACCCAAAGTGCGTTCGTACCGACGAGCATCACGAAGTCGCGTTCGCCAGCGACCGTCGCAGTCGTAGAGGGCGTGGTTTGTGCCAGCAGCACCGTTGACCCAACCGCCGACGCGCCCAAGCTGATGGCGCCGGGGGTCACGGCGATGCCAGCTTCAGCCGACGACTCGGTCGGCATGACGCCGTTGATCAGCACGCCGTTGAGCGCGTTGGTCATCACCGTGCCGAAGTTGACGGTTTGGGCAATCGTGACCGAGGCGTGAACGCCGCGCAGTACTGCCTTGGTCGGCTTCTCGAGGTCGAACTGCTCGTGAACCGTTTGCAGCGTGTCGCCGGCGATGTAGCTCAGGTAGTGCTCCCCGACTTCGATGGTGCTCGTCTCACCCGAGGCCAAGCCGGTGGCGGTGCCGCTGGCAGCATTGCCTGCGACAGCTTTGAGGGTGAAGCCCGTGTCGCTCGCAGGCAGCTGGAACTGCGTGATGCCCTTAGCGGCCAAGCCATTGACCAGCCTGGCGCCGACCGCGGTGCTGGTGCTCTCGTAAACGTCGACGGCGCCGATGTCAGAGGCGTGGACCAAGTGGAGCCACGGATTCTCTTTCACCCAGCTCACGTTGCCGTCTTGGTCGACGACCAGTAGCGCGAAGCCGTTGGCCGGCGCACGAAACGGAAAGCCGGGGTTGCCCGTAGCGATCACGAACAGCTTGCTCTTCGCCGTGAGCTTGGGCAGCGTCAGCTGACTGACGACGCCAGCCGCGTCCGTTTGAAAGGCGATCGGTTCGACTGCACCAGCGGCGAGAACGACGTTGCTCTCATCGCCGAAGCGGGTGAGCGCCGGCACGTCAACGCCGGTCGTGGCGACGACGTCCAAGTCGACGGTCGCCCAAGCCGTGGTGGCATGCACGATGCGCGCGACTACGGTGCCCGCTGCGGCCGCGTCGAAGTCGTGCTCGAGCGCGAGCACGCGGAAGCCGACGTCGGCGTCTTCAGGCTTGCTAAAGTCGCCCGCCGCGACCAGCGTGTAGTCAGCGCCCGCGGCGAGTTCGATATCTGCCGTCGTGAATGCCGGGTCCACGCTGGCTTTGGCGCCTGCCGCGCGTAGGTCGAACGCGATGGTTCCAGCGTCTACTTCGATGTAGTCGGTGGCCTCGCCGTAGTCGACACCAGTCACGGCGGCTGCAGCCGCACCCTTGGCGTAAATGTCTACGCCGGGCGCGTTTGCGGAGGCGTGAACGACACGGAGTCGTGCTTTGGGCGCCATCGGGGCGCCGCCCTCGCCGCCTGCGCCTGCGGAATCACCGCCGGCCCCGCCTGCGGAGCTGCCGCTGACATTGACGCTGCCGCCGGTGCTGGACTTGCCGCCGGTGCTGGACTTGCCGCCGGTGCTGGTTTTGCCCGCGGTGGTGTTGGTCACGTCGTCGTCGTCACTGCCACAAGCCATCGCCGACAGACCGACGAAGAGGCTGACGCTAGCTAAGCCGAGGTATCGATTATTTAATTTGTTCATTTTGAGACGTCTCCTGAAAGGTGACGACTGGCCGTTAAGCAACACTCGCGCCGCCGTGCCGAAACCCAAGCGACATAGGGGTTTTTGGCGCGATGTGCTGGCCGACTGACGCTGCCATGACCCCGGCTGATAGGTTACGGAGGCGCCTTACGATCCCACCGTGACAAAGTCGTCGCACAATTTTGCTACACTAGGGCGTGTAGGTGTAGGCCTCAACCCAGTCATACTGGGCCTCGCACGGCACCGCGCTGGCGTCGAACGGGCCGGCGAAAGAAGTGACCGAGTTGTCGGTCGGCCAAGCATTCATATGCAGACGTGCGGCATCTTTGAGTGTGACTTGCACGTCATGGTGCGATTGATTGCCATCGACGTAGAACGTTACACCGTTGGGCAGCCACTCAATCACGTAGTCGTGGAACTCGAGCGGTGGACCCCACTGAAACGTCACGACCTTCGGCTGGTAGACGCGGTTGGCGAGGTTGCCCGAGATTAAGTTGTACTGCATCGACTTGGGCAAGTTGCCCAAGTGTTCGATGTCGATTTCTTGCCACGAGTTGCTGACGTTTTCTCCTTTGTAAGTGAACAGCGACGAGACCATGCCGCTGCCGGCACAGAATTTCATGCGCCCGGCGAAGCGCCCGAACGTGAAGCGGTCCTTCGAAGCAATTTCGGCCGCCGAGTACGCTTTGTCGCCATGGGGGACCTTGGTCACCTTGAGCTTCAGAAGTCCGCCTTCGATGACGACATTGGCGGCGCTGAAGCGCGCCAGGTTTTCGGGGAAGGTGTGGGTCTGTTTGGTCCAGCGCGCCTCCTTGAAGGAGTCAAAGTCGTCGCGCCACGCGAGCGTGAAATGCGAGTCCACCGTCGCGGAGCCGCCGGCGCCGCTCGTGCCTGCGCTGTTACCGCCGGCCGCGTTGCCACCGCCATTCGCGTTATTGCCGGCGGCGTTGCCCGCGCCAGCCTGGTTGGCGGAACCACCCCCAGGGGTGATAACGGTGCCGCCCGTTCCGCCTGCTGTCGCCCCCGTCGAGCCGCCGGTGCCGGGCGCCCCGCCGCTGCTAGCTAAGCCGCCGCCGGTCGTGGCAGGGGCGCTGCCGGACCCTCCAAGATGGGGCAGCGTGCCCGGGATGGTGTCGAAGCCGCAACCAAGCGGAAGGACCGCCAAGCACACGCCAGTCAGAAATCGCCGCATCACAAGCCATGTCGTCGCGATCGGTGCGTTATCTCGGAATCAGCCTGCGGCCATCAGGCGCACCGGCCGGTACCGCCACCGCTGTATGAGTCCGCTGGGACCCGAGGGGCCGCGGTCGGTCGGGTCGCGGAGTTGCGCGACCGGCCAGCTGTCTGCCCGCCGGGTTTTGCCCCTGAAGTCCCGCAATTGTTGGCGGCATGATCCGGGGCCGCACCCCGCACGTAATTTACGGCATGCTCGACGCAGTGAGTTCGGTGGGATCGTCTTGGGCGACACGCAATGTGCAGCTGCTGCACGTTTTCGCGTACCTATTGCTGGCCGCAGGCGTCTTGGGGTTCGTGGTGCCCGCGCACCTTTCACTGATGAGCGGCGCGCCCGCCTACAACGTCTTTCACCTGCTGGCAGGGGTGATCGGGCTCGTGATTGCTAGGAAGCGGCTGGTGCCTCAGGCCATCGCCTTCAACTTTGCCTTCGGCGTGATCGATTTGTACCAGGCGGTCGCGGGTATCACGGGCCTGTTTCCGGCTCGACTTTTCGCGCTGCGGCCAGCCGATCACGTCGTGCACGTGCTGTTCGGTTTGCTGCTGGTTGGTGTGGCTTACCTCGGAAAAAAGCTCGGCTAGTCCGCGCTGCTGCTAGCGTGCGCTCGATGCTCCGGGCACTCGTCCGAGGTGGTCTGGCGGCTGCGCTGGTGTTGAACTCCGTGGCGCCGGCGTGGGCGGCGCCCAAGCCGTTGAGTGAGCCGCGCTCACGCAGCTACGTCTACACGCACGGCGCACTCACACTCGGCGCCCTCGTCGCGACGGGGATCGAGGAGCTGAGCATGCGCTACCAGCACCCCGGCTACGACCTGGGAAGGTTCGCGCCGGACGACGTGGTGAGGGCGTACTTCAGTGCCAGCGCCGCAAGCCTCAGCGACAAGCTGCTGGCCGTGAGCGTGACGACGCCGCTGTTTTTGCAGATGTCACACGGCTTCGACACCAGCATGGGCAACGCGACGTTGATTTACTCCCAAACGCTAGCCTTCAACTTGTTGCTGGCGGACACGACCAAGCTCACGGTGCGCCGTCCGCGCCCCTACACACATGCCAAGGACCCGCAGCGTAAGGACTTCACCGAGCGGCAGGGCACCGACGCTTTTCTATCGTTTTACTCGGCCCACTCCAGCACGGCGTTTTCCGCGGCCACGGCCGGTTCGTTGTTGTACGCGGCGCGCACCGACGACTTGGCCGCGCGGCATGTGGTGTGGGGTTTCGAATTCTTGATGGCTGGCATAACGGCGCAGTTGCGCGTTCGAGCCGGACGGCACTACCGCACCGACATTTGGGTCGGGAGCGCGCTGGGGATTTCGATGGGCCTGTTGGTACCGGCGCTGCACCGCGTCGAGCTCGGGCGTGTGCGGGGAAGTGAGATGGCAACCGCGGGTGGCGCGCTAGCGCTCACCATGGTGCTGAGCGAGGCCATCGACTTTTGCAGCGCGCTTGGCAAGTTGGGCCTGTGTGGGCTGGGGCGCGATATCTCGGTGCCGCTCGACGCGCCTGCCAGTTTTTCGCCGCACAACTGGGTAATTGTTCCGGCACCGCTTCCAGGCGGAGCCGGGCTTTCGCTTTCTGGCCAGCTGTAGACTGCTCGAAGTGCGACAACGAGGTCGCATTGCTGTTTATCCCGGCGAATTTCAGCCTGACTCGCGCTGTCGCCAGTTTCTGTTAAAGGGAGCGTCGCCGTGACAGCCCTCATACCGACGAATCCCCAGGAACTAATCGCAAATCTCAGCCAGTGCGAAGCCAGCTACGCTGCCGTGAAGCAGCAGGGCTTGAAGCTCGACATGACGCGCGGCAAGCCGTCGAACGAGCAGCTCGACCTCGCCAACGAGTTGTCGACCGCACTTTCGGCCAGCGACTACAAGGCGGCCGACGGCACCGACGCCCGCAACTACGGTGGACTCGACGGCCTGCCGGAAATGAAGGCCATCTTCGCGGAGCTGCTGGAGACGACCACGGCGAACCTGATCGTTGGCGGCGCTTCCAGCCTGACCATGATGCACGACGCGGTCGTGCGCGGCTTGCTGCACGGAGTGCCGGATGGCGCCGGCGCGTGGTCCAAGTCGAAGATCAAGTTCTTGTGCCCGACGCCCGGCTACGATCGCCACTTTGCGATTTGCCAGCATCACGGCATCGAGATGATCAACATCGAGCTCGACGCCAACGGCCCCGACATGGCCACGGTCGAGGCGCTTGTCGCCAGCGACGCCAGCATCAAGGGCATGTGGTGCGTGCCCAAGTACTCGAACCCCACCGGCGAGACGTACTCGGCCGAGGTCGTCGCGCGCTTGGCGGCAATGCCAACGGCTGCCCCGGATTTTCGGCTATTTTGGGACAACGCCTACGCCGTGCACGACCTGCACGACACGACCGATCCCTTGGTCGAAGTCCTCGCGGCGTGCGCCAAGGCCGGCAACCCGAACCGCCCGCTACAGTTCGCCTCGACGTCGAAGATTTCCTTCGCGGGCGCCGGCGTTGCGGTCATGGCGACCAGCGCCGCCAACGTGACCGACGCCAAGAAGCACTTGGCGATTCAGACCATTGGCCCCGACAAGCTGAACCAGCTGCGGCACGTGCGCTTCTTCCAGAATGCAGCCGGCGTGAAGGCGCACATGCAAAAGCACGCCGCGCTCTTGCGGCCCAAGTTCGACGCCGTGACGCGCATTTTCGAGCGTGAGCTCGGCGGCACTGGCTTGGCAGCGTGGACCAAGCCGCGCGGTGGGTACTTCGTCAGCCTCGACACGCTGGACGGCTGCGCCAGCGAGGTCGTAAAGCTCGCCGATGAAGCTGGCGTCAAGCTCACCCCGGCGGGGGCAACCTTTCCGCGGGGCCTAGATCCGCGCAACCGCAACATTCGCGTCGCGCCTTCGCTGCCGCCCGCTTCCCAGGTCCAGACGGCCATGGAAGTCGTCACGTTGTGCGTGAAGCTTGCCAGCGCGCGTAAGCTTCAGGGCTGAGATTGGCGGGCGCTACTCGGGGAACTCGACGAGGTTTCCCGTTAGCATCAGCAGCGACAGCACTGTCCAGCAGTGGTTGTAGTAGCGGCTGCGAGCCAAAAGCTTGCCGCTCTGAACGCGGGTGTAGGCGGCGTCAATGAAGCTTTGATAGCGCGGGTCGTGTTGGGCGCCGACGGCGGCGCAGCCGACGAACACCGCCGAGCCTTCGTTGGGCTGGGCGGTGCGCGGGTCGGGCGCAGGCTCGCCGGACAGCGCGTAGCCGTCGCCGATTTGGTCGGCGCCGATGTTGGCGAAAAAATCGCTGACCTTGGCCAGGTACTGCTGGGCGCGTGTGTCGCCGTGGTACGCGAAGTCTTGAGCCAGCCGAAACGGTAGCCGCGCCGAGTCGGTTTGGTAGTTGGTCATCGCGCCTGGAAAGGCTTCGACGGGCGTGCCAGCGGCGTCACACCAGGCCGGGACGAGGCCGTTGTGAGCGTTGCCGCGGGCGTCGTTCAGGCTGCTGAACACGATCTGGTAGCCGCGCTCGATAACCCGCGCAAAACCCTCACGATTGCCGGAAATTTCGCCGAACAGGCGGTACTGGTGCGGCGCGAAGTACGAAGGGTTGAACAGGTTTTGTCCGCGCCATTCGTCGCCGGGCAGCAGCATGCCGGCGAAGCTGCCGTGGTCGACCTCGAACTGCCACACGCGCTCGATCTGGCGCTGTGCGTGGCTCAAGTACGTCTCGCCGAGGCTGCCGCGCCCGCCCCACTGCCGGTGCGCCATCACCAGCGCCCACGCCATGTCCTCGTCGGAATCGGTCGCGCCGCCGCTGCCCAACGCTTGCGAGCCGTCGGCCGCGATGTACCAGCTCATCAAGCCGTTGGAGTTGAGGAAGCAGAGCGCGTATTGCCAGAGCGCGTCGAACAATGCTTGGTCGTCGAACATGACCGCGATGATCATGCCGTAGGCGATGCCTTCCGAGACGGTGCTGTTGGGTGCGCCGTCGGGCGTGTCCGGGCGGCGCGTGCGCAAGAAGCCGCGGGCTCCGTCGGCGGTGACGATGTCTTCGCGTAGGCGCAAAAACGCGAGCCGCGCGTGCTCGGGGTTGGCGTTGGTCGGGTAGCTGCAGCGGCTCAGGCGCTGGTTCTGCGGAAACGGAAAGCGGCCCATGGCTAGCTCATAGCAATTTTTGCGCGCGAACGGCTCGCGCGTCGGTGCGGCCTTGCCGTCGGCCCAAGGCCCTCTACCTTTGCCAATCGATGCTGAAGAACCGGTTCCAGGTTGGGCGTAGTTACGGCTCCGACTTGCTGGCGCTGCAGTGGTCGTTCGACTGGGTTGACGGCGCCATCCCGTACGCGGGCCAGCTCACCATCGACGACTTGGAGTTCTTCGACGACGAGGGACAGGGTGGCGCGGGCGGTGCGGGCGGCACGCCTGCGTCCGACGATCCCTGAATATATTCGGCACGCGATGCCACTTTCCGGACACTGTTCAAGTCGCGGCGGCACTCACGTTTGTCGCGCGTCGCCTGGCCGGTGGAAATGCGTTCCCGGCGCAAAATGCTGCCCGCAGCCCAAGAAACGAGACGAAAATCGATGAGATCTTCTTTAACTTCCACCGTCGTGCTGGTCGGGCTCACCGTCGGGTTCGCGTCACTTTACGGCTGCACCCTAGGTGACGAGGCCGAAGGCGACGGCAGCCCGTTCACGAACCCCACGGGGGGAACTAGCGGCAGCGGCACGGCCGGTAGCGGCACCAGCGGTAGCGGCACGGGCATCGCCGGCACCCCAGGCAGCGGTGGGTCGGGCACGTCGGGCAGCGGGCCGACGGCCGGCTCGAGCGGCGCTGCGGGTAGCGCTCCGACGGCGGGGTCCGCTGGCAGCGGCGCTGGCGGCGGCGAGATCACGAAGGTTTGGAAGTCGAACGGCTGCGGCAAGGCGTTTGCAGGCCAGTCGGGCGCCAAGGTGACCATCCAGACGATGGGCGTAAAGCCGAACATGTGCCCCAGCGACGACCCGACCAAGTGCTGCGCGAATAAGTTGGACGGTAAGTCTGTGTGCGGTCCCTACACGGTCAACCGCGACTACTACGTCTACATGCCGGCCAACTACGACATGAACAAGGCTTACCCCTTGGTCATCGAGGGTCCCGGCTGTGGCGGCGCCGGCAGCAACGTCTACCCGCTGCCCGACATCGCCAACCAGAGCATTCGCATCGGCATTACGCCCCCGCCCAACTCGATTGGTCACGGCACCAACGAGAACCAGGGTTGCTTCGACGATAAAGAAGGCGACGACTCGGTTGACTGGGTCTTCTACGAGAATTTCTACGACAAGCTGAACGCGGACGTTTGCTTCGATCGTAACCGTGTGTTCTCGGCGGGCAACAGCTCCGGTTCGTGGTTCTCGAACGAGCTCGGCTGCAAGTACGCGGGTGACGCGATGCGCCCGGTGCGCGGCGTGATGCCGAACACGGGTGGCCTGCCGAACGAGGCGAAATTCGTGCCGACTTGCACCAACAAGCCCATGACGGGCATCTGGGTGCACGAAGTCAACGAGTCCATCAACTATTTTGCCGGTAACAAGGTCGCCATCGATCGCGCCATCAAGGTGAACGGTTGCACGGGCGCCATGAGCTACGACGCCAAGGTGGCCGCCAACGAAATTCAGGACTTCCCGATCGGCGGCAACAACCCGCCCGCCACCTGTAAGCTGCTGAAGGGCTGCCCCGAAATCCACCCGCTCGTCGTTTGCGCCCTGCCGGGCAACGAGCACGACGGTCACGACAGCGTCGCCAATCCCGCCTTTGCGACGTTCGTCAAGCAGTTCTCGGTCGGCAACTTCCTGACGCAGTAACCACCCGACTTCACGAAATGCTCGAGGCCACCGTGACTTGCTCGCGGTGGCCTTTTGCTTGGTGCGCGTATCAGACGGCTGCGCGGCGTTGCTAAGCTGAGCCGCAATTGCCCGCCAATTGGCCAAGTGCTCGTCTTGGAGAGATGACTAGAGGGACGAGAACAGGCCCCAGAAGGCGCCCGGAGCGAGGCTGTCTTGGCGGTCGTGCCCTTTGCCCTGCGTCTGGCACCAAATGACGGGATAACCCGCGTCACAGCCTTGGTAGCGCGCGCACGGCGCGGGGGCTTCCATCACCGGATTGCCGGCGCCGGCCGGCGCGCAGCTGTTGGCGGTGACTAGACGCGGCAGCTCTTCGTCGTTGCCGTCAGTGATCTTGTTGTCGTTGTCGCCTTCGTCGTGAATGAAGATGCGAGCGTACTTGCCTTTGCACTTGCTCTTGTCGCCGTAAGTGCCGCCCGACACACTGCCGCTGGCCCGCAGCTTGTCGCCACGCTCGCAGTCGAGAGTGTTCACGAGCCAAGAGCCGCTGCTGTAGCCGGTTGCGAACACTCGTGTCGTATCGACACAACGTTTTGCGGCGACGTCGGCGAGCATTTGGTCGAAGAATTTTACGTCGTTGCCATTCGCGTTGGCGTCCCAGCACACGCCGTTCGAAATGCCGGTGCCGCGTACCAAGATGGCCTTATCGCCCGTGACCTTCTGCATGGGCACGATGTTGTCGCTGCTGCTGCAGCCGTGAAAGTTGAACACCAGCGGGTAGGGCTTGGCCGGGTCGTAGTTGGTCGGTAACCAGACCCACCATTGGCGCTCCGTCCCGGCAACGTCGAGCTTGGGCTGCTCGACCCAACTGTTTAGGGCTTGCCCGGCGACTGTGCCGCAACCTTCACTGGCCATGGCGGGACTCGCGCCGCCCGCAGCATTGCCGCCTGCGCCGCCGCTACCGCCGTTGCTGGTGGTGCCCGCGTGGGAGGCCGTGCCGGCCGCGCCGGAGCTGGCGTTGCCGCCGCCGTTGTTGCTGGCGCCGCCGGCCGTGGTGCCAGCCGCGCTGTTGGTACCAGCGTTGTTGGCTGTGCCCGAGCCGGCGTGGTTTTGTCCGCCGCTGCCGGTGCCCGCCGTGCCAACGGTGCTTGGAACGTCAGCGCTCGAGCACGCGAGGGCGCTCGTCGCCAGCACCCATGCCGTGCAGGCCTTGCGCGTCGAAACACGGATGCTCATGCGCGAAAGGCTACCAGACACCCGCGCCCCAAGCATGAGTTTGCTGAGGTCGCAGCGACTCCTACAAGTCGGTCAGCGGCCCCGTGCTGTCGCCAAACTGGGCGCCGGTCACGCCAGCCGCTTCAAGCATGGTCACGAGTAGATTCGAGACCTTCTGTTTGGGATCGCTCTTGACCTTGGGCGTGTACGAAATGTGTTGGCCAGGGTGAAGCTTTCCGCCGCCGTGGCCACCGAGCACGATCGGCATGTCGTCGTGGTTGTGACGGTTGCCGTCGGAGATGTCGCTGGAGCAGAAAATAGCCGAGTTGTAGAGCACGTTTTGGCCTTCGACGACGTCGGGTAGGGCCTTCAGCTTGCCGAAAAAATAGCCCAGCTGTTGGATTTCCCAGGCGCCAATTTTCGCGAGTTGCGCGAGCAGGGCGGGGTCGCTCATGTGGTGGGAAATTTCGTGGTGACCCGCGTTGATGTCGAGGAACGCATGCGTGCGTTGGCTAACGGCGTTTCCGAGCATCAACGTCACGACGCGCGTGGCGTCGCAGGCGAACGACAGCGCGACGAGATCGAGCATGGTTTGCAAGTGGACCGGGTAGTCGAGCTTGGCGCCCTTGACCGGCGGCATGCCCGGCGCGCAGCTGGCGCCCGGACTCAAATCGACCACGCGCTTCTCGAGCTCGCGCACGCCGGTGAGGTACTGGTCGAGCTTGACCTTGTCACTGGCTCCCAGCTTCGGCGCCAGGCCGTCGACGTCGGCCAGCACGAAGTCGATCACGCTCTTTTCGTACGCCTTGCGCTTGGCCGCCTCGGCCGCGGAGGCGTTCGGGTCGTAGCCCTCGAACAGTTGGTTGAAGGCCTGCGCCGGGTCGACGATTTTGGGCAGCGGCGTCACCGCGTCCGACCAGGAAATGTTGCGCGCGTAGGCGCAGCTGTAGCCGCTGTCGCAATTGCCGGCGCCGGTGCCGCCGTCCACGCCGAGCTGCAACGAGGGAAGGCGCGTCGCCAAGCCGAGCTTTTGCGCCGCCACCTGATCGGCGGAAATACCGAGCTTGACGTCGGTCTCCGACTTGTTGGCGTGCGCACAAGTGATGAAGCTCGACGTGCCGGAGGCGTGATCGCCCGCCCCGTCGGGCTTGGCGTTCGTGTTCTCGAGCCCGGTGACGATAGAAAAATCACCCTTGAGCGCGTCGAGGCCCGTAAACATGAGCGGTAGCGCGTAGTCGGGGCCGACCGTGGCCGGCCGGAACGTGGCCATGTCGAGGCCGTTGGGCAGGAAGACGTAGACCAGCCGTACCGGCGCTACCCGAGCTTGAGCGCGCGCCGTGCGTGGCAGGGCAGACTCCAAGAACGGCAGCCCAAACAAGGTTGCGCCACCACCAAGCAGCAAGCGACGCGAAATTTGCGGGCGCATCATGGCGTTCCTCCGGCGGGCTCACCGCGCCGACTGGTGAAGGTAGGGCTGGCTATGATTTGATGGGTCAGCTCGGCGAAGGCAAAGTTGCCTTTCAGCAAGCCCTCGGTCAGAGCGTCCAAAGTCGGGCCGTCGAGGTGGCCTACGGTCTCGACCGGGGGGCGCCCCAGCGCGTAGCTGTACAGCTTTTTGGCGACGCAGCGGGCAAACTCGGGCTTGGCGGACAGGCGCGCAGCTAGCTCTTTGGCGCCCGCGAACACTTCGCCCGATGGCAGCTGGCCGTTCGGATCGATCGGTCTGCCTGCGTCCCTCTCGCGGTAGCGGCCGATGCCGTCGTAGTTTTCGAGCCCGAGGCCGATCGGATCCATCAGCTGATGGCAACCGTTGCAAGTCGGGTCTTGACGGTGTTGCTCCAACGCCTCGCGCTGCGTCAGCCCCTGCTCCATGGCCGTCGCGACGCCGGCCAAGTCGACGTTGGCGGGCGGCGGCGGAATCGTCGCGCACAATAGCTCGTCCATGACCCATTTTCCGCGCACGACGGGCGACGAGCGGTTGACGTGTGAAGTCAAAGTCAAGAAGCCCGCCTGCGTCAGCAAGCCGCCGCGCTGCGCATTGCCGTTCAGCTCGACGCGCTTGAGCTCTGTGCTGCCCACGGCTGGCAAGCCGTAGTGCGCCGCTAAGCGGTCATTCAAGTACGTGTAGTTGGCGGTCAGCAACTGCACCACGGGCGTGCCCTGAAAGGCGATGTCTCGGAACAAGAGCTCGGTCTCCGACTTCATGGCAAGGAGCAGCGTCGCGTCGACGCTGGGGAACAGCGCGGGATCCGGTTGCAGCGTGTCGACGGCGCGTAAATGCAGCCATTGGCCAGCAAAATTATCGATTAGAGAGTGGGCACGAGCGTCGGCCAGCAGCCGGGCAGCTTGTTCTTTCAACGTTGCGGCGTTGGATAGGGCGCCGCTTTCGGCGCTCGCCAACAAGCCCGCGTCCGGCGTGCTGCTCCACAAAAAATACGACAAACGCGAGGCCAGCTCGAAAGCGTTCAGCGGGTGTGGGGCGAGCGACCTTGGGTCTTGATCGAGCTCGACCCGAAAGATGAAGTGAGGCGACAGCAACAGCGCGCGCAGCGCCAACCCCAGGCCCACCTCGGCGTTGTCGCCGTTGCTTTTGGCGATGTTCGCGACCGCGAGCAAGCGCTCCACTTCGGCGTCGGCGATGGGGCGGCGCCAGGCGCGGTAGGCGAAACCTTTCAAAATTTGCCGCGCGCACGCGTCGCCCTGCGCGGCCAAGTCACAGGTCATGATGGCAGCGCGCTGGGCGGCGTTGCCGAGCGCTTCGGTGACCAAAGCCTTGGCGGCGCTGTGGTAAACGCTGAGGTGCAACGGCGATAGCGTGAGCACGTCGGCCATGTTGTCGAAGCCGCTGCCGCGATCGTCGATTGGAAAATCATCGGCCGGCGTCTGGCTGGTGCCCAGCAAATCGTGAACCGTATTGTTGTACTCAGCGCGGTTCAGCCGGTGCAGCGTGACGCGGCCCGGATCGGTCGCCTGGGTGCCGGTGGTGCCGCCTCTGCCGGCGTTCGCAGAACCACCGCTCGGGCCTAGCGCGCCGCCGCCCGGGCCGCCCGGCGCGACGATGTGCGCATCGCAGGCGTTGAGCGCGAAAAATCCCAGCAGCGCTGCGGTAGAAATGAGCGTTCTCACGTGTCAGGTGAGTGCATGCGGCCAGCGCGCTTTTGATTAAAAGCTCATCTAAAGGAGCGAAAGGCACGTGGATTGGCATGTCGTCAAAACATTGCAGCGGGCTTGCCCGAACGGCGCCGCCGCTCCGACGTCTGCCCACCCCCCACGCAGGGTTCGGCCCGTTTCTAGCGTGGCGGCTGCTTTCCGAGCCGCTCGAACGCCAGTGGCGGACAATCACAGCAGAAGCGCATTTCACGCGCGGACACCGCGACAAGCGTTGGCGGGCAAACACGCCGCGCAGACGATCTCGGCACGTGTTCGCTGGAGATCTTGCAGCTCGTGGTCGATGATCCGGAGCTCGACCGCTACTTGCACTTGGCGGAGCCCGGTCGCTTTCCGCTGCAGTTGTCGGGGCAGGGCTTGCCGAGCGGTCTCAAGCTTACGAAAGCGACCGAGCCCGTGAAAGTCGTCGACGGTCCCAAGTCGAAAAAGGACGCCGTGCTGGTAGTGACCGAGATCGACGTGCGGGGTGACCGCGCCAGCGTGCGCTACCGCTACGACATCGAAAGCATTCGCGGCAACGTCAGCTTGTCCAAGTTGGCCCACGGGTGGGAGCTGAAAAACAGCCGTTTGGTCGAGCACTGAGCGACGCGCCTGCGCGCGGACGAGCGCCTGCTAGGGTCGGAGCATGCAGCCTTTATCCGTGCCGCCGACCGACGCCGATCACGTGCTGGGGCGCCTCGATGCGGCGCTCGTGATCGTGGAATACGGCGACTACGAGTGTCCGCACACGCGTCGGGCTCACGGCTACTTGGCGCGACTATTGGCCGAGAGCGCGGGCGGTTTGGCTTTGGTGTTTCGCCAGTTTCCGCTGCGCCACTTGCACCAGAACGCGCAGGCGCTGGCCGTGCTGATGCAGGCCATTACTGATAACGCGACGTTTTGGGCGGCTCACGAGCGGATGATGGCGGAGCCACGGATGTCGGTGGAAGTCGCAGGGCGCGTGCTGGCGCAGCTGGGCCTGGACGCGGCCGCGCAGTCGCCGCCAAACGCAGCAGCCGCGTTGGCGGTGCAGGCGGACGTGGAGCGAGGCCTCCGCGACGGCGTGCACTCGACGCCCTCGTTCTTTTTCAACACGGCGCCGCACGACGGTCACTACGATATCGACACGCTGCGCGAGCAAATCGCTCGGGCTCCGGCGCGCCTGGGTTAGCGGCAAGCATGGCTGCGAAAATTGCGCTGCACGATCCGCTGCTGGGTCCGTTGACGGATGACCTGTTGACGCGCGACGTGCGTGTTTTCCAGCGTGCGAAGGGCCATCGTTTTTCGTCCGACGATGTCGCTACGGCCTACGTTGCATTTGCGGCGCGGCCGTGCGCCGCGCGGGTGCTGGATTTGGGCTGCGGCCTAGGCTCGGTGTTGCTGCACCTTGCGTGGAAGCTGCCTCATGCCCAGCTGGTCGGTGTGGAGGCTCAAGCCATGTCGTTCGAGTTGCTGCAGCGCAACGTGGCGCGCTCGGGGTTTGGCGCGCGGGTCAGCATTCATCACGGCGATATTCGCGACGCGGCCTTGCTGTCGAGCGTGGGCGGCCCATTCGAGCTCGTCACCGGCACGCCCCCGTATTTTCCGCCGGAAACGGCGCGGGACGCCGAGGACGAGCAGCGCGCCTTCGCTCGCATCGAGTACCGAGGTGGCGTAGAGGCGTACATCACGGCCGGCGCTGGTCTATTGGCACTCGGCGGGGTGCTGGTGTTGTGCGGGGACGCCCGCGTCGCACAACGCATTGCATCTGCCTGTCAAGCCGTGGGCCTGGCGATCCACTCACGCTGCGACGTCATTCCCCGAGCGGGGCGCCCGGCCCTGTTTTCGATCTGGACCT
>JAYUYU010000319.1:0-2346 GCA_043752365.1 Myxococcales bacterium
AAGCTTGGCTTCCTGGGCGTTCATCAGCGGGTGACGGTTTGTGCGCCTAGATCAGCCTCACCGTGCCGCCCGCAATCGCAAAGCTCACCCACTGCTCGATCACCGTCTTGCCGGCGAGCCGCAACGCCTCCGCGTACGCGGCGAACTGCGGCGCGAATTCCACTGCCTTGCTTTGCCAGGTGTCGCGGCCGCCGGGGTAGCTTTTGTGGTCGATGAGGATGACGCCTTCGGGCAACTCAAGGAGTAGGTCGATGATGCCTTGGACGCGGCGAGAACCGGACAGGGTGGCGATCGCGGCCGTGACGGGGACTTCACGGTGCCAGGTGGCGGCGGGCCAGCGCTTGCCGATCCAGGTTCTTAGGTTGTCGCCGGCTTGAAGGAGCGCGCTGGGGGCGAGCACGTTTTGGAGCTCGGCGGCGATGAGGAGGCGGGTGGCGCGTGCGACGCGCTCGGCGGGCGTTAGTTCGGGGAGATCGGCGGCCAGGAAGGCGTGGACGGTGTTGCCGACGATGTCCCATTCGTTGCGCGAGCCAGCGCCGAGTGGCAGGCGCGGCCCGGTGGTGACCAGCTCGCCGACGACCGGAGGCTGTAGCTCGGGCCACGTGGTTGCGGCGCTCGACGGCGCAATCCAGTACGAAGCCCGCTCGGCGGTCGGGCTATCGCCGGCCGAGAACCAGGTGCGGGGCGGTTCGTCGCGGGTGTCGGCCGGGATGGTGGGCGCTGACAACGTCCAGCAGCGGGCGGGCACCCGGAGCACGCTCGCTGCTGCGCCGATGACGATTCCGGGATCGTTGGCTTCGCGCTGTGTCGCAGTCGGCAGGTTGACGAGCGGGGCGCCGGTCTCGTCTCGTAGCTCGTCGAGCCAGTCGGTTTTGTAGCCTGTCTTGGTGATGCGCGCGGTTAGGATGAGGTGGTCACGGGCGCGCGTGAAGCCGACGTACAATAGGCGTGCGCGCTCGCGCTGTTCGCGCGCGCTGATCGCGACACCTTCTGGAGAGGTAGCTGCGGCTTCCTTGAGTGGCGCCGACTTCTTCGAGCCGAATGGCCACGGCCAATAGCGGATCCAGCGTCCGCCGAGCGGATCGGTTGGATCGAAGGTGGCGCGCTCGGTCTCGGGCGACACCTCGAAAGGGGTGCGCTTGGCGGGACGATGGAGACTGCTGAGGACGACGACGGGCCATTCGAGGCCTTTTGAGCGGTGGTAGGTGACAATGGTGACGGCGTCGGGGCCATTGCTAGTGTGCTGGTCGTCGGAAGCCAGCTCTTCGTCGCGGACGAGCACTTTTTCCGATGCTTCGTCGAAGAAGCGTAGTAGGCCCGCGATCGTTGCGGCTTCCCGGCGCTGGGTGCAACGCTCTTCATAATCGGCGGCCAAGCCGCGCAAAGCATCGAGGTTGGCGAGGCGCTGATTGGGGTCGGGCCAACGGCGACACAGCGACGCGAGATCCAGACAGGCGAGCACACGGTCGACCGCTTCGGTCGGCGACAGCGACTGCACTTCGGAGCGCAAAGACTCGAGACGGGCGACGTAGTCGCTTGCGGCGGGCGGCGCTGGGCCAGGTTCGTCCGCTGCCCGCGCGCTACGGCGCTGGCCTTCGAAAGTGAGCCGTTCCTTCAGCCACGCTTCGGGCTCGAGGCCACGAAAGCCGGTGAGCGCTTCGATCTGAGCGACCGATAGCGCGCTGCCCGATTCGAGCAGGCTGTGCAACGCGGCCGTGGTCAGGGTGCCCTCGGGGGTGCCGAGCAGCCCGGCGCGCGCGATCGCCGCGCGGACACCGCAAGGTGCGAGCGCCTCCGCCAGACGTTCGGCTTCGGCATTCGTGGCGACCAGGATGGCGACATCACCGGCGCGAACGCCGCGCACCTGCTCGGTCACGCGGTCGAAGACTGGCGTCTCAGCTGGCGCCGCGAGTAGCCGGCGCACGCCCTCCGCGAGAGCGACCGCATCGTCATCATTGGTTTTGCCTTCAAGGGCCCAGAACCCGAGCGGAGGCAGCCCCGCCAGCGCCGCCCGCTCGGCGGGGTCAGTGCGCTTGGGCTTCGTTGACACTTCTGCCGACGTGTAGCCATGCGGACGAAGCGCGGCCTCGAACAGCGCGTTGCAGGCGTCAACAAGCTCTGGGCGTGAGCGCCAGTTGTGAGGCAGCTGTTCGACAGTGCCGCCCGCCGCGCGAGCCCAGCCGGTCACGGCCTCCATCAGCTCCGGATCGGCGCCCGCGTACTCGAAGATGCATTGCTTGCGATCGCCGACCCAGCTCGAACGCCCGGCCAGCTCGTGCATACGGATGAAGAGCGCGAGCTGAATGGGGCTGGTGTCTTGAAACTCGTCCACCACCAAGAGCTCGA
>JAYUYU010000320.1:0-14760 GCA_043752365.1 Myxococcales bacterium
TCGGCGCGCGAGCTGGCAAAGCTCGGCGGGTCGGCGATCACCAGATCCCAGCGCCGCCCCGCGCGCTTGGCGGCTTCCAAGAACTCGAACACGTCTTGCGCGACGCCCTCGTGTACGGCGGCCGGCAGCGCGTTGTGCAGCACGTTGCGGGCCGCCGCGTCGATGGCCGGCACCGCGATGTCGACGCTCGTGACCGTGCTTGCGCCACCAGCCGCGCACGAAACCGAAAACGCGCCTGTGTACGCGAATAGATTGAGCACGCTCTTGCCGGCCGAAAGCGCACGCAAGTAGTGACGGTTTTCGCGGTGGTCGAGGAACAGGCCCGTCTTTTGGCCCGCTTCGAAATCTACCTCGTAGCGCAGGCCGCGTTCTTCAATCATCACGACCTCGGGCGGCTCGACGCCGCTCAAGCGGCGCAGCTCCGAGACGCGATCTTTACGGCGTGTGACGCGCTCACACACGCCCTGAATTTCGGGGCGCTGGGCCAACGCCTCTGCCACCCAGCCCGCGACCCGGCCGAGCGCGCCGGAGTAGCAGACGATAATGGCGAAGCCCGCGTACACGTCGACCACGATGCCGGGCAAGCCGTCGCCCTCGCCGAACAGCAGCCGAAAAGCGTCCGTCTGCGGCGGCAGCAAGCGCTGCCTGAGCGCCCAGGCTTCATCGACACGCGCCTTCACCCAAGCGGCGTCAGGACATTGCCGGCGCGAAAACACGCGCAGTGCGATCGGCGATTCGGCGTCCCAAAGCGCCCAGCCGTCGAAGCGACCGCACTGCAGGTGCACGAAGTCGCCGGCTTTCGCTTGGAAGCGCTCCGGCACGTGGTCGCGGTAAACCCAAGGATGCCCCGCGTCGAGCCGCGCCTCGAGCTCTTGGGGTAGCACCAGCGCCGACGGATCGCGCGGCTTGTGCGGTTCACGCGCTTCACGTGACTCGTGCTCCGGGCCTGGCGCTGTGGGGCTGGCTTGCCGCGCATCACGCGCATCACGCGCGGCTCGGGACTGCGCGCGACGTCCCCCGGGCGGCTTCGTCAAACCTTGCGGTCCGACGACGGCCCGGTGCTCTGCCGCACCACGAGATCCATCGGGAACTCGAGCACCGAGCGGTCCTGCGACTCGCCGTTCATTTGTGCCATCAGCGAGCGGCAAGCGGCCGCGCCCATCGAGCGCATTTGCTGGCGCACCGTGGTCAGGCCGGGCCAAAACAGGCTCGCGGCCGGCACGTCGTCGTAGCCCACCACCGACACGTCTTTGGGCACCGAGACGCCGTGCGTTTGCAGGGTGCGCAAAAAGCCCAGCGCCATGATGTCGTTAGCGCAGACCACAGCCGTGGGGGCGCGCGGACGCGGCATTTTTAACCATTTTTCCGCAAAGGACACGCCCTCTTGCAGGTGGTAGCGCGGGGCAAAGATCAAGAACTGCGGCTGAATCTTCAGGCGGCGCAGCGCCAGGCCTTCTTCGAGGCCCTGCGCGCGCTGACGGCTGTCGAGCGAGTCTTCTGGGCCGCCCAGGTAGGCAATGCGCCGGTGACCGAGCTCGTACAAATGCTCGGCGATCTCGCGGCCGGCGTCGACGTTGTTGCTGCGCAAGACCGCGCCACCCTTGAAGGCTTCGTCCGGCGTGATCAGCGCGATGGCGAGCTTCACTTTGCGCGCCGACTCGATGAGTGCTTTTTCCCGCTTGCCGGGGCGAGCGAAGATCAAGCCGTCGACGCGGTGCTCACGGATCCACGAAGTGACCGTGGCCGAGTCGTAGGTGCCGCGCAGCACCAAGCTGCCGACCAACAGCGAGATTTGCTTGGACGTCAGCTCTTCCTCGATGCCGCCGAGAATTTGCGTAATCCATTCGTTCTGGCTGTCTTCCATGACCAAGCCGAACGAACCCGCGCGCCCGAGCGAGAAGTTTCGCGCCGTCGTCCAAGGCGTGTAGCCGAGCTTTTGAATGACCTTGGCTACACGCGCTCGGACCTCGGCGCTGGCGTAGCCCCCGTTGATGACGCGCGACACCGTGCTCTTGGAGACCTTGGCGTGCTTGGCGACTTCGGCGATATCGGGACGTCGAGACATGGCCGCGCCAGCCTACCCGGAGTCTGGTCTTGGTTCCACATCGTTCCACACGCGACTGGAACGACCCTGGAACGCGCAGACCAGCAACCGCAAGGACCCAGTTTTTTGCACAGGGAGATCGGGAGATCGGGAGTCGTGCGAGGCCAGATTTTGGGGTTTGCGCTGCCGCCCCCCAAGCTGCCGGGTCATTTCCGGATGGCTCGATGGTGCTCTCGAAGGAAATAATTTTTGTTTTGGTCATCCCAAAACAAAAATTGCGACCTCGCACGACTCCCGTCCTCCCGATCTCCCTGTGAAATCTGGGAGTCGTTAATTGGCGACCAGGGTCTTGAGGCTTGCGAGGTCGCCGTCTTCGACGGCGCCTTTGACGACGCAGCGCAGCTTGCCCTTCGCATCGAAGAGCAAGTGAAACGGCAGCGTGGGGTCGCTTTCCAGGCCCGCTGCCTTCAACCACTCTTCGCGCTCTTTACCCTCTTTTAGCCAGTAGGTGCGGCGCAGGCCGCTCGGCGACTGCGCGCCGAGGAAGCCGCTGAGTTGTCGCTCGTCGTCGTCGAGCGAAACGAACTGAAGCTTGAAGCCGGGCGACGATTTGGCCAGCTCCTGCTGGAAGCGCAGCAGCCGCGGAATCTCTTCCTTGCAGGGCGCGCACCAGGCCGCCCAAAAATTCACCCAGGTGAAGCCGCCACCGAACACCAGGCTTTCGGGCAACGGGGCCTCGCCCGGAGCTAGGCTTTGAGACACCGGCTTTTTTGGCGCGGCCTGGCCAGGGCCCGACATTTGGCCTGCACACAGCACGCGAGGTGCCTTGGGCGCGGCGCTTGCGGCGACTGGGACGACCGTTACGGGCCCGGCAGCCGCCGTGGTTCCGGCTTTGGCTTCCACGATTTGACTGCGCTCTTGCGGGGCGCTGACGGGCTTTTTGTCGCCGGCATTGTCGCAGCCGCCCAGGGAGGCAACAGCGGCGAGCGGCGCAACGAGCGAGCAGAGCAGGCGCTTCATAGCCGACAATCCACCCAGGAAACGAAGGCGCTGCGGTTGATGGGCTCGTCGTCGCACTTCTCGTCGGCACGCGAGTTGGGCCAACTGCAGTACTCTTTGGACAGCTGCGCGAACTCGTTGCCGAGCCACAGGAGGCCGACCTTTTGCTCGATCTCCGGATCGTTGGAGATTTGTTTCAAGAAGAACATGACCGAGTTGGCGCGGCGGTGCGACAGCGCGTTGTTCTTGCTTGGGCTGCCGGTCTTCGAAGCGCGCGCCACGACGAAGAAGTAGCGGGCGCCCTTGCGCGCGTACCAGCGCTCTTCCAGCAATTTTTTCGCGCGGTCGTCGAGGTCGTCCTTGCCTTCGTCGAACAGCACCACGCCCCCGCGATCTTTCAAGGGGGTAAACAGCGCATTGAAGTCGTCGTCGCTGATGGAGGCGAACGTCTTCACGTCGGCGGGTTTACAGCCGCGGCGGGCACCCTCACCTTCGGCGGCCAACCCGCACGAGTGCAGCACGCGCTCGAGTACCTGCTTGAACTGCGGCGTGCAGTAGGCGACCTCGGATTGGTCGGCGACCGCGACCTTGGGCTTCTCCTTCTCGGGCTCGACCAAGTGCTGGGCGGCCGTACTGGTCCACGAACGCACGGCCAGCGCGCTGCCGGCGGTGAGCAGTAGGCCCGCGGCCAAGCCAATGATGGCGGCCATGCCTCCACCCGCTGAACCTTGCGGCAGAGTCGGGTCGACAGCTTGCGTCACTTGAGCACCTCCGGAGCCAGCTGTGACAGCGTGAAGCGCAGGCCCAAATCCGTATCTTCGTCGCATACACGGCGCTTGCCCAAGTACATCTGCGGGGTCGAAACCGGAATGTTGTTCTCGGAGGCGAAATGCAGGTGATTATTGAGGCGGACGTCGGTTTTCTTGTCGTCCACGCAGCGCAGCATGCTTTCACCCCAGCGCTGCTTGATGGCGGCGCGCAGCGTGTTGGCGCCCGCTTTGCCGGCACGCGTCAGGTACTCTTGCTGGTCATAGGCCCACTCCAGCACCTGCCGCGAGTTTCCCTCTCCGCACAACACCGCTTTCGACACGATGCAGGCGCCAGGGTGCAGCGCGCTGTCGAGCATCCAGTTGCACTCGTTGTCGAGCGGGAACAGCACCAGCTCGATGTCGAGCTTCTCGATGATACTCTCGGCCACGAGCCGGTCGTGGAAGGCTTTGCAAGTGGGGCACAGCGGGTCCTCGAACAGCATGGTGGGCTGCACGGGGTGGCTGCCGCGGATCTTCACCGGGTTGTCGCCCTTGATTTTGGTTTGTTTGATTTCGCCGCACTGCGTGATGTACGGCCGCTGGTCGGGCGCGCTAGCGGCGTACACGACGGCAGGCGCCAACGTGGTCACGCCCAGTGCCGCCAACCATGCCGGAATCAAGGCGAAGGAAAGCGAAGGCCGCGTGCTGTCGCCACGAGCCGACAACCAGGCAGTCACCGCCCCGAACGCCAGCAGCGCCGAGGAAATATAGATGCCGGCGCACGTCTTACACACTTGCCCCAGCTGCGTGATCGAGATGGTCAGCATCAGGAGCGAAATCAACAGCGGCGTCGTGGCCAGCAATGCAAAAAAACCGAGCGTGCGGCGCGACGTGCGCTGCCCGTTGAGCAGCAGGTACAACGAGAAGGCGGCAAAGAAGCAAAAGGCCCCGAGCCCGAACAGCGCGATAGGAATACCACCCCAGTACTGGTCCTTCAGCAGGGCCGAGTACGGGCTGTACATGGCGGCCCGGCAAGCCTCGGCCTCGGACACGGCAGCCGCGCCGGGGATGAAGCTGCAATGCACGTTGTGCAGCCGCCGATCCAGGTGCGCGGCGTGATCGAGCGTCGAGCTCGACGCGAAAATCAGGCCCAAAACCGACGCAGCGAGCGCGACGATGGCGGGGGCCTTGGAACCACGGGAAAACATCGCGGGTAACTTAACACAGGGCGGACAAGCGGCCGCAAATCCGCTGTGATTATGTAGCCCGCAAGCTTACCGCCACGGCTTCGGTCACGTCGAGATGCTGGAATTCGAAGCCGCGAGCTTTAAGGATGTTCGGCACCGCGTACTGACCAGTCAGGATGGGGTCGGCGCCTTCGCCGAACAAGGCCTTGATGCCGAACGCGGGCACGCGGAAAAAGCTCGGTCGGTTGAGGGCCTTGCCGATGGCGTCGGACACCTCGGCATTGCTGACCGGGTTCGGCGCGCACACGTTGACCTTTTGAGGCATCTCGGCGTCGTCGATGCAGAACATCAAGGCCGACACGGCGTCGTCGAGGTGGATCCACGAGAAGCCTTGCTCGCCGCTGCCAATTTTGCCGCCGACGAAGAGCTTGAACGGTTTTGCCATGGTTTCTAGCGCACCGCCAGCCGGGCCAAGCACGACGCCCATGCGCGGATTCACGACGCGCACGCCGGCCGTAGCGACGCCATCCGAAGCGCCCTCCCATTCGACGCAGAGCCGCGCGAGAAAATCGTTGCCGGCACCGTAGGTTTCGTCGACGCGCTCGGACGCCGGGTGATCACCGTAGAAGCCGATACCGGAAACGTTGAGTAGCAACCTGGGCTTGACCGTGGCCTCGAGCATGCCGCGCACGACATTCTGGGTGACCAGTACGCGGCTATCGCGAATGACTCGCTTGTTCTCGTCGGTAAAGCGCACACCGACTGCCCGCTCGCCGGACAGGTTCACGACCGTGTCGACGCCGTCGAAAATCTTGGTCCACTCGCTGAGCACGTACGGGTTCCAAGTCGCGCGGATGGGGTTGAGGCCCAGCCCCTGCCCGCCGCGACTCAGGATGGTCACGGCGTCACCCCGCGCGACGAGCCGCCGCACCAAGGCCTGGCCGATGTAACCGGAGCCGCCGCAGACCACGATGCGTTTCATGACCCTGCGTGTAGGCCCCGGCGGCCCGGTTGACAACCCAAGCCGAGCGGACTCGGCAATGGCCGCCAATTCACGCGCCCGGCGCTGCTCGAGGCGCTACTTCTTTTGGTTGTTCAAGGCGGCGAGCGCCTTTTCGGCGTCGGCGCGCGCGGGGTGGCCCTTGGGGGCTTGGTCGAGAAATCGCTGGTAAAGCGGCAGCGCGTCGGCCGGGCGCTTCAAGAAATCCGCATAGAGGACGGCGAGGTTGTAGTTGGCCTCTAGGTGCTTGGGCTCGCGTTCCAGCACGCTCTTGATGAGCTTTTCGGCTTCGAGGAAGGGCGCGGTTTCGTCGCGCTTGCCTTGCGCGCGGCGCCCCGCGGCCAAACCGAGCGCGGCCGAAATGTTTTCGGGCTCGGCTTCCAGGGCGGTGCGGAACTGCTCGACCGCCTTGTCGTAAATGCCGGCTTCCAGCAGCACCGTGGCGACGTTGAGGCGTGCCGTCGTGTCTTTCGGATCCAGCTCGCTGGCGCGCGCGAAGTGGCGAAACGCCACGGCGTCGTCGCCTTGCCTGAGCTTGATCAAGCCTGCCGTGCGCTCGGCAATCGCGCTCTTGGTGTCGGCTTTCAGGGCCTCGTTGCTCAGCAGCTCGGCTGTATCCAGCTCGTCCTTATCCAGGTACGACAGCGCTAGCTCCGCGAGCGCCCGTGGGTCCTTCGAGTGGCGCACGAGCACTTGCTGCGCCTGGACAATGGCTTCGTCGACCTTCTGGCTCTCGCGCAGCGCGCCAATCAGCGCGACCGGCGCGTGGTTGGCGCCAGGGTTTTCTTTAACGAAGGGCGCGAGAGCGTCAACGGCGCCTTGAGCGTCACCGCGGCGACGCCGCACCTCGGACAGCGCGACCGCGACATCCTCGGCGTTGGGCGCCAACTGTTGAGCCGTCGCCAAGTGCCGCTCGGCCGTGCCGAGATCGCCCTTATCGGCCAGCAAAATGCCCAAGTTATAGTGAGCTTCCCAAAGGCCGCCGTCGGCTTTGACGGCCTCCTCCAACAAACCTATCGCGCGATCTTTGCCGGATGCGTCTTTGGCGGCCTGAACGCCCTGCACCATTTTTCCCAGGGCGACCGGGTTGGCGGGCGTGAGCGTAGGCGCTTCGATTTTTTGCGGCGTATTGCCACATGCCGCAAGGAGCAGCACCACTGCGAGCAGGCGCTTCATTTCTGGTCCGCCTTGCCCTTGCCGGCTTCTGGCTTGTCCTTGGGCTTGGCGTCGGGCTTGTCGGTGTTCGCCGATGGCAGCAGGAACTTTTCGCTGCGGCCGCCTGGGTTGCGGCGCGTGGCGTCAATCAGTGGCGGCAGCGACGACGGGCCTTGCGAACGGATCTCGAAGCCTTGCTCTTTGAGCGGGGGGTACAGCTCCGAGTTCAACCGGCCGAGCGCTTCGCGCATTTTTGCGGTCCAGGAGTTGAAGATGCCAAGCTCAATCGCCTTCTGCCAGCCGCTCTCGTACGCCTCGAGGCTGCGCTCTTCAATCGGCACGACGAACTCGTCAATCGACTGCTGGTACAGGTCCTTCTCTTCCGCGCTCAGGTTGGCCGGTGGCGGCGAGCTGAGCAGGGCCTTCGAGAATGACTCGTAGGTCACGCCAATTTGGTAGAGCGCCGCCGTAGTCCACTCGGCGGCGCCAATTTCGGCGGTCGAAAGGAAGGTTTCCGCGGCCTTTTTCAGCAACTCGGCCTTGGCTTTGAGCCGAGATTTAAGCTGCTTTACGTCGCCTTCGATCTTCACCTCCTGAAACTTCTTCAGGATGGTTTCGCCCTGCATGTAGCGAGCCTTGGCGGCGTAGTACTTGCCACGGTCGTCGACCGTGTTCTTGCGCGCCTTGTAGATCTGAATGGCGCGGTCCAGGGCGGCGGCCGACGCGCGTTCGTCGCCGGCCTTCACGGTGGCAAGCCGCACCAGCGCCTCGATTTGACTGCCGACGCTGCGCGCGCTGCGCGAATAGGCGTCGTACAGCGCGGCGGCCTCGGCCTTCTTGCCCGCCTTTTCGTGGGCCTTGCCCATCAAAAAGGTGACTTCGTCCGCGCTCTCGTCGCGCGGGTAATACTTTTTGAACTTCTGACCACTGTCGATGGCTTTGTCGTGCTCACCGACGGTCGTTCGCAACAGCACGGCGTTGTAGGCGGCGTCCTTGTGGTGCGAGCTCTTGGGCCAGCTGTCGGTAAGGACGGCATGGTAGCTGGCGGCTTCGCTGAACAGCCCGACTTCTTGATAGGTCGTGGCCGCTATCCATACGCCCTCAGCCGCTTCGTCGCGCCCGCGATGATTGTCGATCAGAATCTTGGCGGCGGCCGATAGCGTGGCCAGGTCTGCCGCGCGGCGCGCCTCGACCTCGGCGTTGACGGCCGCTTGAGCCGCGCGCGGCTCTTTCGGAAACTCCTTGGCTGCCCGCAAATACGCCTCGGCAGCCTTGCCGTGCTCGCCCTTGTTGGCGAAGAACTCGCCCTGCTTGAAGACGGCGCCCACGATCAAGTTGTTCAAGCGGGACTGCTGTTCCGCGCTTTGAAACGATGGCGCGCTCTTCAAGCGGCGGGCCCACGTCTCGATGTTAGCGTAGTCCGCGCTCTTGTTGAAAGAGTCGAGAATCAACTCGCCGGCGCCAGCCGCGAACTTGTCGTTCGGATACTTCTCGAGCAACAGGCCCCATTGCCGCACCGCCGGGTCGTACACCTGGTAGTCGTAGTACAGCTTGCCTTGACGGAAGAGCAGCTCGGGGATCTGCTTATCGGTCGGATAAGTCTTGATGTAGAGTTCCATCGCCTCGGTCAAGGTGCGATCGGTCGGGCTCTCTTCCTGCTTCTTGCCGGCCACCTTGATGGCCTCGAACTCGGCGGCCCGCGCGACCTCGAGCGCGGCCAGCGCGTTGTACAGCGCGGTACGTGACAACGGCCCCTTCGGGTTCATGCGCACCGCCGCCAGGTATGCCTGCGCCGAGCCCGAAGCGTCGTTCAGGTGATAGAAGGCAATTTCGCCCAGGTTGTAGTTGATGTCGTAGGCGTGCGGATCGCGGCCGAAGCGCGATAGGTACACGCGATAGAGCCCGGCCGCCGCCGCGTACTCGCCTTTGCTGGTCTTGTCTGCTTGCGCCTTGGCGTGTAGGCCCACCGCGTCCTCGCGCATCTGCTTTTCAGCAGCCTTCTCGGCTGCGGCCAGCGTGGCGGGCGTTTGTACCTGGGCCCAACCGGAGCCGGCGAGCTTGGGTTTGCCGGGCGCTTGCGCCGGGGCCACGTAGTCTTTGACCACGAGCTTGTAGTCGTTTTCGAGCTCTTTCCACGACTCTAGCGTGGAGTGCCCTTGCGCAATTCTGAGCGCAAACTCGTTACACTCGGGGTTGGTCGGCTCGAGCTTGATCAGCAGTCGATAGGCCTCGATGCCGCGCTCGTAGTGGGACTGCTCGTAGAAGGCTTCGGCCAAAGCCCGCACGATGCGACCGGCAAATTTGTCGCCACCAGCTTTGACGAGGAACTTGAACATGTCCTCGGCGCTGTTCTTCTCGTCCTCGACGAACACCGCCACCAAGTTCTTGAGCGCTTCGGACTGCAGCTCGTCGAGCTCGGCGCGGCTTTTCCCCTTGGTTCGCGCGCCGTCCTCGGTGGCCTGGAAGACCTTGAGGAAGCGCTGCGCGGCTTCTTCCGTCCGCCCCAGGCGCCACAGCGTCCAAGCGCTCTTGAACAGCGCCAAGTCGTACAAGTCGCCGTCCTTGTACTTGAGGACAATTTCGTATTCTTTGTACGCCGTCTCGTAGTTCGGGGCGTCTTTCGTGAACTCGTATTCGGCCCGCACCATGTGCGCGTCGGGAATGAAGCGGCTCTTCGGGAACCACTCGATGATTTTGTTGAAGCGGCCCAGCGCGTCGGCAAACTTGCCCTCTTCGTTAGCCAAGAAGCCGTCGACGTACAGCGCCAAGTCGTACTGAGCGAACGACTTGTAGTTCTTCAGCACACGCAAGAAGCGCGCGCGCGGCTTGCTGTAGTTGGGTGCCGGCGGGTCGATGCGTTGGTCCGCCGGCGTTTTTTCCCAGCGCTTGAAGGCTTCGAGAAACTTGTCGCGGCCTTCTTCCCACTCCAGCTCGCCCATCCGCAACAGCGCCTCGGGCATTTCGGGTGTGTCGGCGGGTGACTCGTCGATGAACTTGCCCAGCAGGCCCATGGCCTCCAGGCGTAGCGTTTTGCTTTGAGAGATATTGCGCTCGATGCGCCGGTCGATTTTGGCGGCCAGCGCTTTTCTGAGCCGCTCGGGGATCTGCAGGCTGACGCGCGCGCCGCGGGAGGCCTTCGCCTTTTGCTCGGCCTTCTTCTTGATGGTCGGGCGTTCGGCAGCCGCCAGCTTGCGTTCCGCCGCCGGTTTGATGCGCGCGGATTCATTGGCGGCGGCGGGCTTGACCAGCTCGCCCTCTGCAGCGAGGGCTGTGGGGGCTGAAGCGAGCAGGCACAGCCCCACGGCTCCGGCAAAGACGACACAACGCATTGGCGCTGACGATAGACCCCCCGCCCCTCGCCTTCAATAGCGGGATGCGCACGCCGTGGATGCGTTCGTCATGACAACGAAGTCGGTTGGCCCGTTGGCGCCGAAGGCTTCATCGGCCACACGCAGGACAGCGGTTGGTCCTGGCCGGCGCAATGCGCACTTCCCAGGAGGGATCGTCGAAGGTCTCGAGCAATGTGCCACCATCACCTACCGCGGCCTGCCAGCCCTGAGGCGGGGGTTTCTTCGTCTGTGTCGTGGTCGCGGGTGAAGGCGCCACCCCGCTCACGACGCAGGACGGCGGCGAGCACTGGGCCGGCGTTCGGCTGGCGGCCAGCGCCGACCTCCGCGGAACCGCAATCACCGAAGGCGCAAGCTTGCTTTTGGCCGTGGGCGACGGCGGGCTCGTGGCGCGCTCGACGAACCGTGGCGGAAGCTTCGACGTCTTTCGAATTCCCAGCGCCGCCCCCACGCCACGCTGCGCGGCATCGAAGATTTGGAGGCGCGTTAGCTACTGCGGCTGTTGCGCGCGAATTTGCGTGGCAAAGCGACCGTCAGGAAAGCGTTCGAGGTAACGGGCAAAGTCGCGGTCGGCGGCGAGCTTGTCGCCGAGCCTCAGCAAGCAGGCGCCACGTCCGAACAGCGCACGCTCGGCCCACGCTGTGGGCAATGACTGGTCGACCAACACCTGAAAATCGATCAACGCCGCGCGGCAGTCGTCGTCGGCGCGCAGCTCGGCGCGGATCAGCCGCAGCTCGTTTTTGCGCCCGACACTTTCGATCGGCAGGGAGCTCAACTCGCGGCGCGCTTCGTGGCGGTGCCCCACGACCAGCAGCGCGTCCACGCGCGCCACGCGCGCTTCGAGCTCCAGCGTGCCGCGCGGGAACTTTTGCAAGTGCTGGTCGATGGCCAGCAGTGCGCGACTGGCGTTGTCTTTGCCGCCCGCCTTCAACGCCGAAAGCGCCGCTTCCAGTGAAGCGGCTTCCAGGCCCAAGCGCGAGCTCGTAGCCGCGACCGAGGCGGCCGGGATCGGAAATGCGGCGCTAGAGCGCAAGCCTTTTTCGGCCGCTTCTGCCTCGACGGGGGCCGGTTCAGCGAGTTTCTTGGGCAACGCCGGCTGGGGAACCACCGGCGGCGGCGCGGTGGCAACGCGCACGCCGTGCGTGACGAATTCTTGCTGTGACCCGAACCAGCGCACGGCCGCCCACTGCGCCGCCGCCGCACCGGTTAGACCAATCACGACACCGATAGCCACCAGCCGCACCAGCATCAAGCCGACGCCGCGCGACGTGCGCGTCAGCAGCCGCCGTGCCACGCGCTGTCGCGCAAAATCACCCAGGGGCTGCGGGCCCGGTACGGCGCCGAACAACTGCGCCAGCCGCCGATCGAGCGGCGACTCGCTTTCCTTACCCTCAGCCCAAGGCGAGAGCGGCTCAACCATGGCCATGACCTGCTCCTTCTGCTGCTTCGAACTCGCCGTAGCGCAGTTCGAACGCCTGCTTGAACCGCGCGCGTGCGCGCGTCAGCGCGACCCACACGTTGGGCTCTGAAATGCCAACAATTGCCGAAATTTCGGCACCCGGAAGGCGCTGAAGCTCGAACAAGATCAAGAGCGTGCGGTCACGCTCGCGCAGCTCATCCAGCACCGAGTACACGAGCGTGGAAGCCTCAGCACGCTCGAAGTCTTCCTGCGCGCCCGGAGCGTCGGGCTGCTCCAACTGCAGCTCAGGCTCTGCACGCCGCCACAAGAAGCGGCGCCAGCGCTCCTTCTTGCGGCGCGCGTTTACGACCAAAACCGTGATGCCATACAGCCAGGTGGTGAGCGCCGCCTCGGCACGAAAGCTACCGAGACGACGCTGCACCACCAGGAAAACCTCTTGCAGCAGGTCTTCCTCGTCCACCGTCCCACCCGCTGCCCCCGGTCCCCACAATCGCCGCACCCACTTCGACACCGCCGCTGAATGCTCACGGTAAATCGCCTCGAGCTCCAGGACGGGCTTTCCGTCGAGCTCTGCTAGCGACACCGTGGCCCCGAGCTGATCCATGCGACGTTCTCTCGAAAAATCCTAAGGCCGTAGGCCGACCGGGCTCTGAATGTAGGCGGTGACCAAGGCCCGATAGCTGCGGCCACCGTTCACGAAGGCCTGCTCGAAGCGCGCCTTGTTGGCTTCGTACACCTCCCCGCGCGTTGCTTCTGGGACTTCGTTTACGACTAGCGCGGCGCGCAGGAGCCGGTGGGCCAAGCCCAGCGTAGCCTCGCAGTTGCCGGAGAATTTCTCGCCGAAGTCGGCGATGCCGTCGAAATCGATGGTGCGCGACCCTTGATTGACCTGCCGCGAGCCCGTGACGTCGATCGGTAGTCCGTGGTCTAGCTCGCGGTACGAGCCGTTCGCATCGAAGTGCCCGAGCGCGAAGCCAGTCTGGTCGAACATCTGGTGACACGAGAGGCATCTCGGATCGGCGGTCGCCGTTTCGAGGGCCAGGCGATCGGGCATGCCGAGATCGGGCGGTGGTTTCGCGACGCCGCCCGGGGGCGGCGGCACTTCCAAATTGAACAGCGCACGTTCGATGTTCAAGCCTCGGGTGGAGATGTTCGGGTTCAGGGCCAGCCAGCTCGGCTCGGTGAAAATACCGTGACGCTGCTGATAGTCGAAGGGCGTCTGCAGCAAGGCGGGCAGGATTGGGTCGAACATCGACACCTCCGAACCCCAGGTCAGCAGAAGCTCGGCGCGCGCGTCGAGGCCTAACCATTGGCGTAAAACCAAATCGACGCCGGGCACCGTGCCGAGCGCGTCTTCCGCGTGGCTTATCTCGGCCTTGGCGACGTCGCCCGCCCAAGTGTAGGTCGTGCTGCTTGGCAGCCCGTTTGGCGGGGCTACGCGCTTGCCCCACGTCAACATCGCGATGCGGTCCCAGACAACTTTCGGCGCGGCGAACGTTCCCGCTAGCTGAGGCGGCGCGCCCTGCTCCACGCACTGCGGACCAAATTCACCGACCGGCCCGCCCCCCCCCGCGCTCATGGCAGGGCCAGCGTCCGAAGGTCCCGGGTTAGCGGTACCGCCCGGCGCTGCGCCGCCGGCAGCGCCACGGTTGCCCCCAACCCCCGCCGTCCCGCCTGCCGTGGCGTCCATGCCCCCGACTTCGTAGTAGCGGCCCGAGCACGCCAGCGATGCCGCCCCTAGCGCCACCAGTCTCATCGCTCGCCTCATCATGGTGTCTATGTCCTACGTGCCGTAGTCATCGGAAACCTTTCAGGTCCGCTCAGGTTTTCTTCGGCGTGATCGTGAGTTCAGGGCGAAAGTCGCGCTCCGAGCGCCAGCCCGAGACCGAAATTAGGCACGGGTGCGAACCATTGGCCAGTCGCGCTGCCTGCGTAAGCCCCCGAGTCTCCGGGGTAAAATTCTGCGTTCACGAGCCCGAAGACTCCGGCGCGCCGACCTTGGCTTGCGGCGCGCAAATTAAGAAAGCCACCCAGCTGGAGCCCGTCTTGGCTCGAGTTGCGCTGAAAGCTTGTGCCCTTGAAATGCAGCCAACCCAGAGCCGGGCCCGCGTTCAGGTCCCAGCTCACGTTGCCGGTAGTCAAGCGCAGGCTGGGACCAAGGCCGACAGGCCAACGTCGCCACTCCACTTGGCCCGGACCCAGCGTCTCTTGCCGAGGCCATGACGCGCTCACGATGCCGCTCAGTCCCAAGCCGCGCGTCACCGGCACCAAACCGGCGACCAGAAAGCCGGCGAAGGCGAAGCTGCCACTGGCGTGGTTCGCTCCGAGACCCAAGCCAAAGTCGAACTGATGCGTGGGACGTGACGGTGGAGGTGGCGGCGGAGCTGCCGACCTCACCCTGGGTTGAGGCGGAGGCGGAGGCGGAGGCGGAGGGACGACAGGCTCAGGCTCGGGTGGAGCCGGCAGCGCGCCCGCGAAGTCGGGGTGGGCGTCGTTCAGCCAGGCGCTGAGCACTACCGCGGCCGCTTGCGCCAGCTCGTCGCAGTTGCCCTCGGCCGGCAGTGTGCGCTGTCCGATCAAGCTCGAGTCGGCGCTGCGCAGCTCGACGTAGAGCCCGGCCTCGTGCCGCTCGACCACATAACCTTCGCTCAACTCTTGCTCGGCCGACAAGTGCAAGATCGCGCGCACGCGCGCTTCGACGTCAACCGGAGCCGGACAAGTCTCGCCGGCAACGAGACTCTCGAACGCAAAGAGAACCGGGAGCAGCAAGGCGGGCAGCCTAGTCAGCGATCCGTGATATTGGCCAGATGATCGGCACCATCGAGGGCTATCGCGAAATCGAAGAGCGCTATTCGTACT
>JAYUYU010000321.1:0-6190 GCA_043752365.1 Myxococcales bacterium
GAGCCAGGCTACGTTCCGGGCACTTCGGACGTGACCGAAATTCGTCCGCCGGTTCAGCTCGCGGACGCCGACGAAGACGACGAGGGCGGCGAGTTCTCGGTCGACGACGAAGAGCTGATCGACGATCAGCCGAGGTGAGTCAACGCGACGCCCAGTCGAGGCGCCGCGGGCCTCACGGCAATTGACCGAGGCGCAGGCAACCAGCGTCGCCGTCGAGCTCGGCCTCGACGCCGAGCAGCAACGGCTGGTTCGGCAGGTCGTGCCCGAACGCCAACCCCGCGACGACCGGAACGTTGCAGGTCAGAAGCTCGCGTGCCAACACCTGCTCGACCGGTACGCCGTGCGGCCCTGCGGAACAGTCCGTGAAGCCACCGAGCGCAACGCCGGCGACGTTGCGCAGGTGCCCGCCAACACGTAGCGCGCTCAGCATGCGATCAATGCGGTACGAGCTCTCGGTTACGTCTTCCAGGGCCAGAATGCTGCCGGGCGGCAGCTGCAGGCGCCCCGCGACGGCGCACGTGAACAGCACCGTCAAGTTGCCGCCCCAAAGCGGGCCGCGCACCTTGCCTGCCCGCAGGGCTCGTCCGGCCAAGCTGCGGGGGGCCAGTGGTGTCTCGAGCGCTGCCAACCAGGCCGACCGCGCGTGGGCGTCGCCGCGACCCAGGCCGGCCGCATGGTGGGCGTGCAACGACGCGACGCCAACCGCTTGAGCTTCGACGTGCAGCGCCGTCACGTCCGAAAAACCGACCAGCCACTTGGGTGCGCGCCGCAGCGCGCTGAAGTCGACGTCGCTTGCGATGCGGGTGATGCCGTAACCGCCCCGCGCCGCGACCACCGCCGAGACGTGAGGAGCTTGAACCGCTCTAGCCAGCTCGTCGCGGCGGCGCGCATCGGAACCGGCCAGAAAGCCGTCTTTCTCGAACATGCGCCAATCGAACTCGACGCGGTACCGCTTGCCTAGAAACGCGATGCCACACAAAGCCAGCGTTCGGTCGAAGGGGCTCGCGGGGGCGATGACTCGGACGGTGGCCCCGGGGTGGAGCGCTGGGGGAATCACGAGCGGAGCCAAGCCGACTCACGCTAACATGCGGCGCCGTTCTCATGCAGCGTAACGCCCTCGCTCGCCTCGCTGACGTCGCCCAGAGCACACTTCCGTTCTTGGCACGGGTGGCGCACGCCGCGACGCGTGCCCGCGACGAACTGCGCCTGCGGCTGCTGGGCGAAGATTTCGAGGAGCGGGTGCGCAGCCTGCAGCGCCGCTACACCACGCTCGGCGGCGATCCGTTCGGCTTCGACCCCGAGACTGCGCGCCAGGCGGCCATGGTCGTGGCGGTGTTTCATCGCCTCTATTTCCGCACTGAGGTGTTCGGCATCGAGCACGTGCCACCCGGTCGCGCGTTGTTGATCGCCAATCATTCGGGGCAAATCCCCATCGACGCGGCCATCATCGGCTCGGCCATGTTTTACGACGCTCGGCCGCCGCGCGTGACGCGCGCCATGGTCGAAAAATGGACGGCCACGCTGCCATTCGTGTCGGCGTTCTTCAGCCGGGTAGGGCAGGTGGTCGGCTTGCAAGAGAACGCCGTTCGCTTGCTGGAGATGGGCGAGCTGGTGTTGGCGTTCCCGGAGGGCATGCGCGCCATCAGCAAGCCGTTCGCCAACCGCTACCAGCTCGAGCCTTTCGGCCATGGCTTCATGCGCTTGGCTCTGCGCACCCAAACGCCCGTCGTGCCAGTGGCCGTGATTGGCGCTGAAGAGCAGTATTTGAGCTTCGGTAACATCGAATGGGCGGCCAAGGCGCTCGGCTTGCCGTCTTTCCCGGTCGTTCCGCAGCTGCTGCTGCCTGGCGGGGCCATGCCATTGCCGACCAAATACCGGCTTCACTTCGGCGAGCCCATGCGCTTTTACGGCGACCCGGACGACGACGAGAGCGTCATCGCCGATAAAGTTTGGCTTGTTCAGCAAACCATCAACGACCTGTTGCGGCGCGGGCTGCGCGAACGCCGCGGAGTGTTTCTGTGAACCGCGTGGGCGACGCGCCGGTGCTCGTGACCGAGCTCGAAACCGAGCTCGGACCGGTGGTGGTGACCGGCATTTGTGGCCGCTTGGGGCGCGAGTTGTCGCGCTTGTTGCATAGAAAGCGCAAAGTCATCGGTGTCGATCGGCGCGCCTTCGTCGACCCGCCCGGCGACATCGAGCACCACCAGCTCGACATTCGCAGCCACAAGGCACGCGAGGTGTTTCGGCGCGGCGTAGCCGCCGTCGTGCACCTGGGCGTGATGCACGACCCGCACGAAAGCTCGGTCGAGCACCACGACTTCAACGTCGTCGGGCTGCAGAAGGTGCTCGAGTACGTCGACGTCTACAAGATTCCCAAGCTGCTACTGCTATCCAGCGCCAACGTGTACGGCCCGCGCCCCGACAATCCGCAACTCATTCGCGAGGACGCGCCTTTGCTCGGCGCCGGCCCCTTCAGCGACATTCGCGATTTGGTCGAGCTCGACATGCTGGTGAACGCGTTTTTTTGGCGCAACCCCAGCACCGACACGGTCATTCTGCGCCCCGCGCACATCTTGGGCACCGTCAGGAACGCGCCCAGCAACTACCTGCGCTTGGACGTAGTGCCAACGCTGCTGGGCTTTGACCCCATGATGCAAGTCGTCCACCAGCGCGACGTCCTGACCGCAATTGACCTGGCGCTGCGCCCGGGCGTACGCGGCATCTTCAACATCGGCGGGCCCGAGCCGCTGCCGCTCTCCAAAGCCATCGCGGTGCTCGGCCGACGCGGCATGGCGGTGCCCCACTCGCTGGCCAAGGCCGCCGTGAAAAACTTGTTTCGCTTTCGGCTCACGTCGTTCCCGGCGCCCGAGCTCGACTTCATTCGTTACGTCTGCATGGTAGACGACACCAAGGCACGCACCGAGCTCGGCTACGCGCCCGCGCACGGGCTCGAGGCCACGCTGCGCGCCGTCGACGAGGAGCGCTGGGTCGCATGAGGCTCGCACTTTGGGTGATGCCGGCTAGCGCGCTGCTAATGACGGGCTGCCCCTCCCCACCGGGCGACGCGCCGCCGCCGCCGCGCAAGCCAGAGATCCCGAGCGCTCCCCCCCACGCACTGGGCGCGCTGGCGGGCGGCACCGAAGCGGCGCCGCGGCCCGACGTCGCGCTCCCTGAGGGCGAAGTCGTCCCCGACGTCCCGCCAGCGGTCCCCGAGCCCGCCGCACCCCCAGGCAGCGCCCCCGAGCCCGCGCCGCCCGCCGCCCCCGACAAAGGCATGGCGCTATGAAAACGAATGTTTGCGCGCTCGCGTTCGGCGTGGTGCTGGTGGCATGCGGCAGCCCCGGCCGCCCCAGCGGTTTGCCGTCCCCCGAGTATGCAGTGCCTACGGTGGAGCCGTGGCCGCCCGCGTCTGCTGCGGCCGCCAAGGCCGTCCCGCCTGACGCAGAGCCCGCAGGGCAGGGGGTCGAGCCAGCACCAGAAGAGCCAGCGGGCCCGCGGCAAAACGCTGGCGGAAGTGGTGCTACGCTGCCCGCAGGCACCCCGTGAGCTCCGTTCGTGAACAGGCAACCCGCGCCCGCGCCGCCTCCACGCGTTTCAACGATGGCGGCGAGCTGGGGCTCGGCGCCAAAATCGGTATTTCAACGTCCAAAATGCACGCTTACGGACCCATGGGGCTCGAGAGCCTCACGGCCCAGAAGTGGATCGTCTTCGGGGACGGTCAAGTGCGAGGCTAAACGTGACGGCTACTGCGAAAACATGAAGAAAAAACTCAAGGCACTCAAGAAACCCGCTCGCGCGACCGGCAAACCTACGCCCCTGCGTGCCGCCACCAAGCCCGTTCACGACTCGAGCGAAGCGCAGCGCATGGCGCTCGCGGCAGCCTCGGCTGCGCTCGACAAGAAGGCGATGGGCGTCGAAATCATCGATGTCTGCGGCAAAGTCGACTACGCCGACTACCTGGTGCTGATGACCGGGCACGCCGATCGCCACGTCGCGGCCATCGCCGACGCCGTCGACGATGCCCTCGGCAAGCAAGGCTGGCACGCCATCTCCATCGAGGGCTTGCCCCGCGGCCAATGGGTTCTCATCGACTTCGTCGACATCGTCGTCCACGTCTTCCTTGCAGAGACGCGTTCACTGTACGACCTCGACGGCCTCTGGATGGACGCCAAGCGCGTGCGTGTGCCTGGGCAAGTGTGAGCGAGAGCGAGATTTTTTCACAGGGAGATCGGGAGTCGTGCGAGCCCTGCGTTTGGGGGTTCGAGACGCCGATCCTTTGACGGCATCTGCGACGGTGCCATCTGCCGTAAGTTACGCATCCAAAGAAATCTCGCCGAGCTCCTGACCTTGCGACTTCGCTCTGAAATCGCTCCTCTTTTGGGGCGGCCCGCAACGTGAAGCTCATCATCATTGCCGCGGGGCGCGTGAAGGAGCGCGAGGTGCGAGTGATTGCGGACGACTACCTCGGTCGCATTCGCCGCTACGTGAAATGCGACGAGATTGAGGTGAAGTCCGCGAAGGACCTGGCCGCAGCGGTGCCGGAAGGCGCGCTGCTGGTCGCGCTCGAGGTAGATGGCGATGCTTTGACCAGCACCGAACTATCGCGCCGAGTCGAGCGCTGGGGCAGCACCGGCAAGGGCGTGGTCGCGTTTATCATCGGCGACGCCGAGGGCATTCCGAAGGGTCTGTCGCAGAGCGCGGCGGCGCGCATCAGCCTCTCCAAGCTCACGCTGCCCCATCGTTTGGCACGCGTGCTGTTGCTCGAGCAGCTCTATCGCTCGCTCAGTATTTTGCGGGGAGAGCCTTACGCCCGCGAATAACCCAGAGGCTTGGGCGTTAGGGGTCAGGGACCAGGGGGCAGTCGGAAGAGGGGGCAGGGGAGAGGGGGCGTCCCTGACCGTTAGTCACTCGGTTCCGTCGCTCCGCAAAGAGCCGTCGGCCCCGCGCCAGCGCGCCGCAACGAAGCCGTCAAGCCCCGCGCCAGCGCCTCGCAACGAAGCCGTCGGGCCCCGCGCCAGCGCCTCGCAACAAAGCCGTCGGGCCCCGCGCCAGCGACCCTCTCGCTTCCCTCTCTCCCCTCCGCCGGCTAACCCCTGGTCCCTGGTCCCTAATCCTTCTTGGCTTCGTCCTGCTTCTCGTCGGCTGCTTCCTTCGCCTTGCCGCGCTCACGCCCCACGGTGATGAGCCACGAGATGAGTATCGAAACGCCGTACAGGCCGATCAGCGGGACCGCCATGAGGATTTGGCTCAAGGGGTCGGGCGGGGTGAGGATTGCCGAGATGACGAAAGCGAGGACGATGAAATAGCGGAAAAACTTGATCAGGTGTCGGTGCGTGATGATGCCCGCGACAGTCAGAAAGAGCGCCACGATGGGCAGCTCAGCCGTGGCGCCGAAGGCGATAAACATGCGAGTGACGAACTCGATGTAGTCGCCAATCATCACCGTCGCCTCGATCTTCAAGCCGCCCGGCAGCTTGCGCGGGCTGAAGTTCATCAAAAAGTCGAAAGCGGCTGGAAACGCGACGGCCCAACCGAAGTAACCCCCGGCCACGAACAGAATCACCGAGGAGGCGACGAATGGAATCGCGAATTTCTTCTCGCGTGAGTAGAGACCTGGCGCAATAAAGGCCCAGATTTGCCAAAGGATGATTGGCAGCGCGAACAGAAAACCGGACAGCGCCGCGAGCCGCACGTAAGCGATGAACAGCGCCGTGGGAGCGCCGTAGTGCAGCGCCGCCACGTCCTCGTGGCCGCCCTGTTTCCAAGCTTCGAGGAAGGGCTTGGTTATCCAAGCTAGGATGCTTTCTTTGTAGAACCAGCAGACGCCGGCTCCGATCGCGAAAGCGATGCCCATGCGCACGACGCGGCTGCGGAGCTCCTCGAGGTGCTCCCACAGCGTCATCGAGCCCTCTTCGGCCGGCTCCTGCTTGTCGTCCTTCTTGTCGCTCAAAGCTCTGACCTCAGCCGTTGCCATTCGGGGTGCCTGGGCTGGGAGGTGTCGGCGCCGGCGCGTCGGGCTTGGCTACCGGGCTGCTAGGTTCGGGGCGCGGGGCCGCCGAGCGGCGCGGCGGTGGTGGCGGCGAGCCCGAGGGCCGCGGTGGGACGGCGCTGGTGGCGCGCGACGACGGGGCAGGTGGAGGAACCGAGCGAACCGGTGGGGGCGGCGGAGCTGCAGCGACCGGTTCGGCGG
>JAYUYU010000322.1:0-14757 GCA_043752365.1 Myxococcales bacterium
TGCGCTTCGGTGAACCCATAGCCAACCGTGGCGGCAGCGGTGAGCCGGGCCGGTCGCATCGGCTTCGCGATGCCCACCCGGTTGATTCCGGGCAGCGCGTTGGCGGCGAGCGGGGGACTCGCTTCAGCGTGGCCTGCGACCAAAGCCCCGCCGAGCACCGCCCACCCGAATCTCATCGCCCGGGAGATCACGAGCGGCGAGAGCAGGCACCACCCGCGAGACAAACGCCGGTGCGTCCCGCGTGCGTTCGGCCGAAGCGCATGCTGGTCACAAGACCCAACAGCGCATGTGGTCGGCCTCCGAGGCCCCGAATGAACTTCACCCATCAGTCACGAAAACCAGCTTCCTACTAGCTTACCGGCGCTCGCACTGGTCTTCAACAACCGTATCTTCGGACGCCGAAGGCTGAGGTAGGTAGGTAGGTATATTGGGAACCACTGTCGGCGGGAGTGGGAGGGCGAAGCTGCCGGCGAAACGAAAGGCGTTCAGAATTTGCCAAGAAAACGGGCCGAATTCTTAACCAACCTAAGAGCCGAAATCTCTGAAAGACCTAAGTCGCCCCATCCGGCCTCGCGGCATCTTGTCACGACTGGTGCCCCGCGTGGCCGAACTACCTTTCAGTCGTCGCGGGCGCGCCATGCCGAGGCCACAACCGTCAATCAGTACGTCACCTACACGATTCGGCGTCTAGCCCGCTTCGTGGGGAGGCTCCTGCTTGCTTTGGCGCGTTGTCCGCAGCAAACGCGAGCCCCGCCGCGGTCACGCCCTGCTTGATCGGAGCCAAATCCTGTCCGGGAGCAATGCCGCTCAGCCGCGACGGCAGCCGCGAGAACTCCTCCAAGACCAACGCCGCGCGCTCGTTGGCGGTGATCTGCCACACGATTGAGTCGTGAGTGCGCCGGACGTCGAACTTGAAGAACCGACAGCACTGATGTTCGTTCTCAGCCAGCCTTTTCAAATCGCCTTCCAGCCCTGGTTTGGGCTCGAACACCCAGCGGAACCCACCGTTGAACCGCTCGGTCCGACCCAAGTGTGCAAAGGCAGCGCGGTACCCGTTCATTTGCGCTTCAATCGTCGGCTTGTCTCGCAGGTCGGCTGTACAGACCACTGGCTCGTCCGCAGCCGGATCGGCGGACATGAAGATGGCTTTATCTCTTTCGGGGTCGCAACCGCAGCTACTCTCCACCGAGCAGGCGACGCCGCAACCGGCCGCCTGCCTGGCCTTCCATGCGCGCGCGGAAAACACTCCAAGGACCCCGACGCCGACGGCACCCGCCACGACCCAATCCGCCCCAGGCCGGATGTAGCCGGCAATCGACGAAAGCAGACCACCCCCAACCCCGGCAGCGGCAAGCAACGGCAGGGCACAACAGGCTGCGCACGCACCGAACGCAGCCAGCCCGGCGAGGCTGAGGCTGAGGCTGAGGCTTCGTTTCGTAACGAGTGGACTTGAAACGGACAGGTTGCTCGAGGCCATTTTTTCCTTGTGCGGGCCAGGTAGCCACGCCCCACCAGTAGGCGGGCCCAGAGCGGGCGTGACGTGGCCAGCAGCGATTTCGCGTCACGCTGAGATGCCTTCCGCCTACCGTAGTGTCGCGGTGGTCGTGCCTGAATGCTTCCCGAGCGCAGAAAAGCCATTCAAGACGCCATCCTGAGACTGGCAGATGGCGACCGGTCGGCCATGCCACAGCTGGTCTCTGACCTGTGGCCCGTGCTGCTTGGCTTTGCGAACAGTGGACTCCGCGACCAACAAGACGCTGAGGACGTCGCCCAAGAGGTGTTCGTCCGCATTTGCGCGCGCGTCTCCGAGTTCGACCGAATGCGAGACGCGGTCTCATGGGCTTTCGGGATAGCTGCGTTCGAAGTCATGACCCAACGTCGCCGCCGTCAGCGCCGGCGCGAGTCGTTCAGCGCGTCAGGCGTTGCGGACTGCGGCGAGACCGAGGGCTCGGCCGAAGACGATGCCCTACGCGCTGAGCTCAGAATACTGCTGACCGAGGCGCTCGGCCAGCTATCCCCGGAAGAGCTAGCGACTCTTGGACTCGGCGAAGCTGCGCACGCTGTCGCCGCGACACCAGCCATGCGGAAGCGTCGCCAACGCGCACTCGACCGCCTGCGCATCGTGTGGAGGAGAATTTATGGTGAACCTTGAAGCACTGACCAACCAAAGCCTGCGCGCCTACGAGCTGGGACGCCTGCGGATGGCCGCGAAGGTCGCGCTCCTGGTCCTACCCATCATCGCCATCTGTATGCTCGAGCCCGTTGGCCGTGAAACATGTGCCTGCTGCGGCGCCCTGCTGCTCGCGGCGGCGACCTGGCTTCGCTTCCGCGATCGCGCCGGCGTGAACAGCGTCTCCACGGGTTTGATTGCGGGCGGGATTCCGCTGACCGCCGCCATTGCGCTGACCCAGCTGGACCCCGGCTGCGCGTCGGCCGGCCCACTCTCGTACTGCACCGCGTTTTCCGTCCTGCTCGGCGGGGCCGCTGGAACCATCGTCGCTCTGCGGGAAGCCACAGCCCGAACCAGCTCCGGTCATTGGCTGCTCGCCGCTAGCATCGCCGCGCTCGCCGCGAGCCTCGGTTGTGCTCGTCTCGGAGTCGCCAGCGTCGCGGGCGTCGCGTTCGGCATCATCGTCGGCCGAGCGGCGATGAAACTCGCTCGAAAAACCGCGTGATCACTTGCCTCACCCATCAAAATTTGGGTTTGGCTAAGGGCTAGCCCCATGTGGCCGTATCAACGAATCGCAGGAACGATGGGCACGATGAGTCATTGCCACCTCGCTGGTAAAGTGGCCAAGGGTCAAAGCGGCCTCCGCTGCGCCCGTCCGCCACGGGCGATCGTCCTCGCCCTCGCGGTCCTCGGCCAGGTGGCCGTCGCCCATCCGGCAGCCGCTCAGGGCGGCGCGAATGTCGGTGACGAGACGCGACTGGTGGCTCGCGATTTGGCAACTCAGGGGGCAGAGGCGTTCCAGGCGGGGCGATACGAGCAGGCGCTTGGCCTGTTTCAACGGGCTCAAAAGCTAGTCAACGCACCGACCATCTCGATTTACGCAGCGCGCTCGCTGCAACGCCTGAACCGGTGGGTAAAGGCCGCTGAGGAATTTCGTCGTTGCGCGGCGCACCCGCTCGACTCAGCGTCGCCTCCCCTGTTTGTCGAAGCAGTTCGGAATGCGCAGGGGGAGCTCGACGCCCTGCTACCGCTGATGCCGCGCCTCCTGGTCGTGACCGAGCCAGGCGCCAACAGCGATTCGAGCATAAGGATCCTAATGGATGGGGCGCCCGTGGACCCGGCTATGATCGGCGTCGAGTTCCCCTTGGACCCCGGCCGCCATGAGCTGACGGCTACCAACGCGTCGGGCGCGCAAGGTTCCGCGCTCGTGGACTCGGTGGCGGGCCGCTCCACCAAGGTGACGTTGGTTCTTGTGCCCACTTCCCGCAAAACGGCGCCGCCCGGCACGACACCGGTGGAGCTTAGCGCGCCTCCTGCGCAAGACCCACGGCCCGGCGGCACCCAACGGCTGCTCAGCTACGTGGCCCTCGGAGTGGGTGGCGCTGGCCTAGCAGTGGGCGCGGTGACCGGGGTCATCGCCACTTCTCGTCATTCCAAGGCCGAGCGTGAGTGCCCGGGCTTCAAGTGCTTTGACGGTACCCAGGGGGCAGACGCCGTGCGCGGCTTTCGCACGCTCAGCACGGTCTCCACCGTGAGCTACGCGGCGGGTGCGGTAGGCGTGGTGGCCGGCGCCGTCCTGCTGTTAACCGCACCGAGCAGCAACCCTCGGCGTGGTCACGTGTCTCCGTATCTGGGGCTATCATCTGCCGGCGTCATGGGGAGCTTCTGATGCGCGCCTCATCAGGGTTTGCGTGGGCGATAGTGGCAACGCTTGCTCTTGGCGGTTGCCCGGCGACGCTCGATGATCCTTTCGAAATCTTGCCAGCGCCCGACATGCAAGCAGGAACAGCGGGACAAGGCGCGCACAGTGGAACCGACGAAGGCGGGAAGGCCTCCGCGGGCACGGGAGGCAGGGCACCAACGGGGGGCCAGGCAGGGGCGGGGGCGGTTTCTCCCTCCGACGGCGGACAGCCTGCCGGCGCTGGCGGACAGCTCCCAGAGGGCGGCGGCGTCGGTGAGGCAGGCGCAACGGGCCAAACAGGCGGCGCGGGTGGCGTGGCGCAGGACAGCTGCGAAGACGACCAGCTCGGCGGCTCCGAAACCGATATCGATTGCGGAGGGCTCGATTGTGACGCTTGCGAGGATGGCAAGATCTGCTCGGGAGTTTCGGATTGCGCGGGTGGGTTTTGCCTCGCTTCGCAGTGCGGCAGCTGCGGCTACGCGGTGGCAGCGCCTCCTCCCGCTGCGTGCCCGGCCGCCTGCACCGGTGGCTGCGTCGGCGGTACGTGCAAGATCAACTGCCTCACCAAGGATGCTTGTAAGGCTAAACAGCTCACCTGCCCTCCGGGCCTGGCGTGCGAGCTGACCTGTTCGGGAGTAAGCGGTTGCGAGGACACGACAGTCAACTGCCCTGCCGACTTCGCTTGCAACGTCACTTGCTCGAACCAGGCGGCGTGCAAGAACATGAAGTTGAAGTGCGGCACTGGGCCGTGCGCGATCGGCTGTTCGACCTCGACCTCTGCCTGCGAGATCGCGAACGTTACTTGTGGCACACAGAGCTGCACGGCCGCCTGCAGCGTCGGCGCATCGAAGCCAGCGCTAGCCTGCAACGGGACCTGCAATTGCGCCGGCTGCCCCTAGTGCGCTCAAGGTCCAAGTGGCGCTGAAGATGATCAGCAGCGATCTGCAGGAGAGGGCGTGCCGTTGCACTCACTCCGCGAGCGCAGAGCATACTTGTTGCCTCGGCAGGTTCCTTTCGCGTTAAAAACCTAGCGCTTTGGACGCTCTCGATGCGCTCGGCTTCCGACGCTCTCGGGGCGCGAAGCGTCCTTTGCACCGATGGCGCCGAGCACGTGCGCGACGATGGCTTCGGCTAGGCGGAGACCGTTCTCTGGCGCCCCCGGGTAGGGGAATTTAGACTGCGCTTGCGAGCGCCGCATGAGCATACCCCACAGTGAAGGTAGGGCACGGCGCCGCCCGTCTGCGAATTGACGGACGTTTTGGACCTTGCAGCGTCAGGGGCGAGCCCCTAACCTCAAGTCATGCGTTGGGTTGGGGGCTCGGTCGTGTGGGCACTGGTGGCGTGTAATTCCTTGGGCGAATCGAGTCCGCCTGGTGATGGCAGCACGGGAGCCACCAGTGCTGGACCGTCGTCGGTGCCTCCACGGACGTGCGTCCCGACATCTGCCCCGTGTGCGTGCACGGGTGGTCTGGAGGGGCACGAGGAATGCGACACGACTGACGACGTCGTTTGCAATTGCGAAGCGCCCATCCAGATTGAGCCGCTGCTCACCTGTGGCCAGCCTTGTGGCGGCGACCTGACTGGTGACTGGCAGTTGGTGGACATCTGCACGCCCCGCTGGGCAAAAGGCAATTGTGAACACCTTATTCACGACGCTACCGTAGAATTCTCTCCTTCGGGGTTGACGTTCGACGCGGGAGGCAAGGTCAACGGGGCGGTCCGCTACCGGAGCCTGCTTCAAACGAAGTTGACACAGGTCTGCGCGGATCGAAAGGCTGGACGCTCGAGCTATCTCGACTGCCGGGGCCTTGCGGACTCGGTCGAGCAAAAGTTCGAAGACGCTTTCGGCGACTCATTCGTTGGCAATACGTGCACGCCCGCAGAAGAGTCGTGCGATTGTGAGACACAACTCAACGTCAACGGTGAGGTCAACGCAGCGTTCGCGGTCGATGCCGCGATTAACCAGGTCAGCTTCTTAGACGCGGCCTTCGAATACTGCGCGCGGGGTGATACGCTGAGCCTTCGCGGCAGCGAAAACGAGTTCGCCTTCAACTTTCGGCGTTCGACGGTCACGCTGCCATTCATGGCGATTGCACTCGGCAGCGTCCGAAAGGCGCCTGTGCCGCCCTTGCCGTTCGATCTCGAGGAGCTCGACTGCCCGAGCGTCACCACCATCGATACGAGCTCAGGCGAAATGAGTTGCGGGGGCGAGCAAGTGCGCCGAGCCTCTTGGGGCGGGCACAGCAACGTGTTGTTCCTGAGATCCCTGATGGTGCCGGAAGGCAAGGAGCTACGGTTCGTCGGCGCGCAGCCCGCGATCATCGTCGCCGACACGATAGACGTTCGAGGCAAACTGACGTTTCTCGGCACGCGCGCCGGTGCGTCGAGTGGTTCCGCGGGCAGCAACCAAGCGGGTGGCGGTGGTGGTCATTGCACCGCGGGTGGCTTAGGAGGGTTCTGGACCGGAGATAGCGCGCGATTGGGAGGCGCCCCAGTCGGTTCGTTCGAAGGGCTGAGCTTCGGCGGCCCAGGGGGCTCGGCGGAGTACACCTACACGGACGATGTTGCGCCGGGCGGTGGAGGTGGCGGCGCGATCGCGCTGCTGGCGTCTACAAGCGTCAATGTCTCGGGTCTCATCGACGTTTCGGGCGCGAGCGGCGATGCAACCGGGCCTACGCCAGAGTTCGGTTCCGGCGGCGGAGCGGGCGGCATGATCGCCATTCAAGCGCCCGCAGTGACCGTCACCGCCACAGCTCGACTAAGAGCGGAGGGCGGACGAGGCGGCGGCGGAGAAGGCGGCAAGGGCTCGTCGTCCGCGTCGAGCGGCGCGAACGGAACGACCGATAGTGCGAGCGTGCTCGGCGGCGGAGGTGGTGGCGCCGGTCGTATCGTAATCGGCAGTAGCGACAGCGGCGCCAACGTCATAGCAGCCGCCCTCATCCCTTCGGTGGCTGCATGCACGGAGATCGGCGCACTCTAAGGGTCGGCGCATGGAACGAGTCACGACGAGTCGTCGCGCGCCGATACTCAGCGACCTCAGGGCAAGGGAATCCGTGTCTCAGGCGAGAGGAGGATGTAGCTTCCGTAGCCGGTTGCTGGAAGCGAGAAAGCAGCCAGGCCGCCAACGAACGCGTAGAGTGGAGCTTTGTTACGCGGCCCAAGCTCCCGTTCGCCTTTCTGCAGAACCCAAAGCGCGAGGGCGTCGAAGGTAACTCCGACTGCGAGCCAGACCCAACCCTTGCCTTTGTTTCCTCGCCGACGGTGCCAAGCGGCCTCGACATTGTCGACCGGAGATTGAAAGATTGCGACGTCGGATCCAACGGCATAGGTGGTCGCGATAGTCGTCGTCGTGACGTTGTTCTGTTTCGTTGAATCGATCTTGAGGTCTGTCGCCACCTGATTGATCAATCGCGAGGTGAACAAGACCAGCTCATGCCCCGAGCGCGTTCTGGCATCTGTCACGCGAAACGGCAGCCCGCTTTGCCTCGGTAGAACAAGTTCGCCACTGGAGGACAGTCGCGTGCCGGTGTCGGGTCCTTGAGTGCCGGGATGGGCCGTGGGCACGGCAACAATGCTCCCGTCAGGCATCCGGCGCAGCCAGAGCGAAGCTACATCGGCATCGATCACTTTCATGGTCGTCTCTGTGCGGCCAACCACTAGCTCCCCCTTGCGTGAATCCGGCCGCGGCGGACGAACGCTCACCAGGGAGGGGTCCCGAACCTTGACAACGACGTCATTAATCCAAGGATTGCAACCGCTGCCGAACGCGGCAGCGACCCCGATCAAGACCAAGACCTGCAGATTCACGACCCACGTTTCGGCGCACTAGCGACGCCAGTTGCGCAAATTCGTTCGCCCTCGGCATTCGCGCCGACCACTCGACCGACTTCTTCGACGCTTTGGTGGCGATGGGGTTCCTGAACCGTGAAGGGGGCGGCCCAGGTTCGCGCTATAGCAACTCGCCAGAGACCGACATGTTCCTCGACCGCAACAAGCCTAGCTACGCAGGCGGGATGCCGGAGATGCTTAACGCGCGCCTGTTCGAGATCATCAGCGCCGCCATTGCTTACAAGTAAACACACCACGAATCACGGAGTAACAACGAATGACTAAGAAACTCATCACGGTATTCGGAGCCACGGGTGCGCAAGGCGGCGGGCTAGCGCGCGCCATCCTAGCGGACACCAGCGGCGAATTTTCACTTCGCGCCGTCACCCGCAAGCCTGAAGGCGACGCCGCGCGCGCGCTGGCCGCAGCGGGGGCGGAGGTCGTGAGCGCTGATTTGGACGACGCGGCCAGCTTGCAGCGCGCGTTCGACGGTGCTCACGGGGCTTTCTGCGTGACCAACTACTGGGAGCACATGTCGCCCGACAAGGAGATCGCCCAAGCTCGCAACCTGGCGGAGGCCAGCAAGGCCAGCGGAGTTGCGCACGTAATCTGGTCGACCCTCGAAGATACGCGCCTGCGCGTACCACTCACCGATGAGCGCATGCCGACGCTGCAGGGCCGCTTCAAGGTCCCTCACTTCGACACCAAGGGGGAGTCGGACGCTTTCTTCGACGCCTCGCGCACCACCTTTCTCGCGACCTCGTTCTATTGGGAAAATTTGATCTACTTGGGCATGGGGCCCAAACCGACCGAGGGCGGCGGGCTCGGCTTCGTCATGCCAACGGGCGACAAGAAGCTGCCCGGCATCGCCGCCGAAGACATCGGCAAGTGCGCGTTCGGCGTGCTCAAGCGCGGGTCGGCGACCCTCGGCCAACACATTGGCGTCGCGGGCGAGCACCTGACCGGCGCGCAGATGGCTAGCGAACTATCGCGGGCGCTCGAGCGAGAAGTCGTGCACCAGGCGGTAGAGCCCGGGGTTTTCCGCAGCTTCGGCTTCCCGGGCGCTGACGACCTAGGCAATATGTTCCAGTACAAGGCCGAGTTCGAGAGCGAATTCTGCGGCGCCCGCAGCGTGAGCGAGTCTCGCTCGCTCAATCCCGAGCTACTCACGTTCGCAGCGTGGCTATCGAAGTATAAGTCGAAAATCCCGCTAGCCTGAAACGCGAAGAGCGCCCTCCCAAGTAGGTGTGGTGGGCAGGTCGCACGTTGTGCGTCGGCCCACACCCTCAAACCGCGCTACGGCACAATCGCCGAAATGGGCGCGAAGCGATAACTGTCCTCGAGACCCCAGCCTCGGCACGGCGCTGGGGTCGTGGGTCCATCGGCGTAGGGATCGCCTTCGGTGACTTGGCCGGTGCTCGCCAGCTCAAAGACGACGCCGAGGCTCCGCGTCGCGTCCGCCTGAGCCATCCCGCCGGAGTCGGCAGTTTCGCGATCGCCCTCATCGCTCGCGGGTGCGCAGGCCAAGCAGGTTGTTAGCAGCAGCCACGCCATCGCTCGAGCGAGCATCTTAAGCCCCTTGCAGGTTTCGAACCTGGAGCTAGGCGTCTTGTCACAAGGCCGTGCTGCCGCGCTGATTGGCACTGCAGCGGCTAGCAGGGTCCCGGCAGCAAGCTCTGAGGGTGAAGGGCCGTTCACGCGCCGTGCTCACTATGTGGTCGTTAGTTTACGCGCTTCGCGTGCGTTCATCGCGATGATCCAGGCGTTCGAGCACCGAGCTGATGGCATGGCCATTGCTGGGCGGCGGCCATGGTCCTCCTCAAGGCATTGGCGCCACGCCCGGGTACGGCATCGCGGCTCATGGCAACGGCCGCGTCCTTGCTAGTTGGCCTTGGTTGCAGCGGCTCGGGTACCGAGCACACTGCATCGGGTGGCTCGAGCTCCGAGCAATCTGTGCCGGGGGGCTCTCACTCGAACCTGCTGGGCGAAGGTGAACCGGCGGCCAAGCAAGTCCTGACCTACTTCGAGCATGCCGCTCCCGTTCTGAACCGCTACTGTGCAAGCTGTCACGTGACGGGCGGCCTCGCGCCCTTTCCCCTCGATTCCTACGCGGGGGCCTCTCGGGTGAGCGCGGTCGTCGCGGCCGTGGTTGAAAACCGGCGCATGCCGCCCCTGCCCGCCGATCCGACGTGCCGGCCACTCGACGACCCGCGCGTGATGGGAGACGCGGAACGAAAGCTGCTCATCGACTGGGTCGCTGGGGGCGCTCTCGAGGGCAATCCTGCTAAGGCGGCGCCGCCGCTGGCCTCTCCCGGCAACGCGCTGGGCCAGCCGGATCACATCCTCGACGGAGGGCTCGACTTCGTGACTGAGTTCCAGGGGACCGATGAGTACCGTTGCTTCCTCGTCGAGTCGCCCGTCGAGGCGTCGATTGACGCCGTCGCGTTCGCGGTGACGACGACGAACCTTGCCACCTTGCACCACGCTTTCATCGACCTGGTCCGACCGGAAGATATCGAAGCCGTCCAGGCGCTCGACGGCTCGGACGCTGCGCCAGGCTGGAGTTGCTTCGGCGGCGCGGGCTTCGACGGGGTGAGGGTGGGTGGCTACGTCCCTGGTGGTCAAACGCATGCGTCGCCCGACGGTACGGGCGTCCCGGTACCGGCCGGCGCGCGTTTCGTCCTGAACGTGCACTACAATTACTTGACGAATCGTGACCCTAGCCGCCTCGGGGTCCAGATCTGGCAGGCCAAGGCACCGTTGACGGGGACGCCCCGCCGAGTCCGCTTGATCGATCGCTCGTTCGTGGTGCCGGCAGGCGAGGCGGACGCGAGCGCGACCACCGAGAGCGCCATCGTGGCGCGAGCTCGACGGCGCGCGCTGACCGATGCACTCCCAGGTCGTGCATGGGGCGCGAGCGGTCACATGCACATGCTCGGTCAATCGTTGCGTATCGATCTGCTGGGCGCCGACGGCAGCGAGGAATGCCTACTGTCCATCCCAGCCTGGGACTTTCATTGGCAAGGTGACTACCGGTTTGTCGAGCCACGTCAGCTTGTGCCGGGAGACACCGTGCGCATGACGTGCCGCTGGGACAACAGTGCCGAGAACCAGCCCATCGTCGATGGCGTCCAGGGCCCACCGCAAACTGTCACTTGGGGTGAACAGTCCACCGACGAGATGTGCCTTGGCAGCGTCCTGGTCACGGACTGACTGCAGCCTCGTTGCGCGGCATCGCGTCAGCACGCTGATCACCAATGCGCGCCGTGACAATTTGGGTAGCTCAGCGACTTGGCTTCATGTATTGCCCGGTGATGGCGTCTCGAGCCGGGTTGGTGGTGTTGGGCTTTCAGATGATTGTCGCGTGCGGGGAAAGCTCTGACGGGCAGAGTGCCGGTTCGTCGGGCCAGGGGGCTAGCGGAGGCACGCCGGGTCAGATCGGTGGATCGGCGCCAGGTGGTGCGCCAGCCGCGGGCGCTGGCATTGCGGGGTCGAGCGGCATTGCTGGCTCGACCGTCCCTGCTGCAGGCGGTGAAGGAGGCGCCGACCAAGCCCCCGGGGCCGGTGGCGCCGACGCGGCGGGCGCAGGCGGCGCAGGCGGCGACTCCGACGGCGCGTCGCCCTATCGACCGATGCCAAATCCATTGGCTTCCGGCTTGCCTCACCCTGCGGCTTACGACACCAGCAAACCTGGCATCGTGATCGATCGAGTCACGAAATTGATGTGGCAACGCGAGCTCAGCGCCGCAACCTACAACATTGACAACGCCGACAGCGCTTGCCCCGGCGTAAGGATTGGCGGCTACGACGATTGGCGTCTGCCGTCGCGGCTCGAGCTCGTGACGCTGGTTGACTTCACGCGGACCAAGCCGGCCATCGCCGCTGACATTTTTCCGACACCGCTCGGCACCTTTCTATGGTCATCCACGCCCTTTTTCATGCCCTTTAGCGGCGAGGAAAAGTGGATGTACGGCTTCGATGCCGGCAGCCCCGTCCGGGGCTGGTCCCAGACGAATGCCCCAGTGCGCTGCGTGCGAGGCGCCCCGTTTGCCCCTGACTACGAGATCGGGACGGGGGCCATGGCTGGGATCACACTCGATCGGACGACCGGGCTGATGTGGGAGCAAACTGTTCACGGTGACAAGCTATGGAGTGAGGCCACGGACTATTGTGAGTCACTCACGCTCGGCGATCTCGATGGTTGGCGAGTGCCGAGCATGAAGGAGTTGCAGCTCGTGATTGACGATTCCAAGTACGATCTCGCAATCGACATCAACGTGTTCATTCGTGGCGCAGTCGCAGACTATTACTTATGGAGCTCGTCGGAAAACCTTGCGCTCGAGGGAAAGCCGTCGCCCTGGATCATCCGGCTCAAGGACGGCTTGTTCTATGATTACGGGTACGGGTCGGGCTTTTCCCAAGTTTTGTGCGTTCGCTAGGGGTGACTATCGAAGTACAGGTCGAAAATCCGGCGACTTCAAGCAGGCGGTGTGCCTCGACAAGACTTCTACCCACCCATCAAGAACCCAACGAACATTGGGGGCTCGTACCTCGACCCGTTGCTGGATGCGCGCCAGCTTCTGAAAGGGCTTTTCGTTCAACTCCTCCAGCAGCTCCCAGATGGCCTGGTTCAGTTCATCGAGGCTAAAGAAGGACTTGGCGCACCCGGGCTGCTGAATTTAGAACTGCGGTCTCCGCGGTCAAGTGGCAGGAGCCGCGAGTGCCTTGGTCTCTCGCCTGACGAACCGAGCTGCCACCGGCGTTGGCGGCGCGAGACCTATTCGCGAGAGTCTGTGTTGCGGAGGGCAACCGGCGAGGTTGCCGAGGCGCGCGCTTTGCTGCCATTGCGCGCGGCCTGAGCTACAGTAGCGCTTGCATTCCGGTTACGCCGCGACGTTCTGTCCCACGCTCCGCGGCAGCTCGAGTGCGTTGGCCATGTCGCAACGAAAGCAGTGAGACTATGAACTCGGACGCGAACAAGACAGCGGCAGCAGTCCCGAACAAGAGTGAGGCATTGCACCGAGTGCTCGATCAGAGCGAGCAGGTGCACGAAAAGGTGGAGCAAGCCGCCGTCGACCTGTCTGTGGTCAATGAAGCGCTCAAGGACGAGCTCGGGGAAGGTGTGCCCGTGACGAGGGTAGAGAACGCGCTCAATCAAAGCGAGGCGATCGAGGTCAAGGTGCAGGAGGCCGCCACCGAGCTCGCGGCCGTCAATGATGCACTGGCCGCAGAGATCGATGAGCGCCATAGACTGGAGCAGCAGCTCTCTCAGAGCGATGCCGCCTTGTCCCGTAGCCAGGCCCATCTGAGGAAGGCGAACCATTCGGCCCTGCACGATGCGGTCACCGGCCTGCCAAACCTGACGCTCTTCAACGACCGACTGCGCGTCGCGCTTGCCCAAGCGCAGCGTCATGCCTGGCGTCTGGCGGTCATGTTCATTGACCTCGACGGCTTCAAGGTCGTCAACGATACCTATGGGCACGACGCGGGTGATCGTGTCTTGCAGATTGTCGCGCAGAGGTTGGAGAATGTCGTAAGGCGCGGAGATACCGTGAGCCGCCGGAGCGGAGACGAGTTTCTCTTCTTGATGCTCGAGGCCAAAGACGAGGCCAACGTCGTAGCCCTGGCCAAGCGCATCATCGCGGAGCTGAGCCAGCCTTGCGATATCGACGGAGTAAGCGTGGAGGTAAAGGCCAGCGTGGGCCTGGCGCTTTATCCAGAGGACGGCCACACGACAGCCGACCTCCTCGAGCACGCCGACGCGGCCATGTACGTCGCCAAGGAGAACGCGACCGGCCCTGCCTTGTACAGCCAGATCCCACGTGCCGATACGCCCGCCGCCTCAGATGGCGAGAGGCCCGGCAGCTCGTAGGGGGCAATACCTACCTCGAGACCGTGCGATCCACTTTAGAACCCGCGCAACGAGCCAAATTGCAGTGGGCTGAGCGATCCGCAGTCGAAGAGCGGCGTTTCCTCGAATTGGTACTTTCGAACGCTCAGCTAGCGACGTGGCTAAGGTTGGCTTCGGCGATTTCGCATGGGACGAAGGTGCGCCAGCGCGCTGGTGGGGAATTTAGAACCGCGCTGGCCCTCGCAGCGGCGTGAGAGCCCCATTGATTCGCTCGCCGAGGATGCTGGAATGAGGCTCGTACGCAGGGCGGCTCCAGGGCTCGATCACTCGCGGCGGCGCGCGAAATTCCGAAGGAGCGCGCCCTAGAAAACGGCGGAACGACCGCGTCATGTGCGCGTGGTCGGAGAAACCAGCCTCCACGGCAGCCGCCGCGCGTGAGGCAGGACGGGCCCCAGCGTCGAGGACTCGCAGCACGCGGTGCCAAAGCGCGTGTCGTCGAAGCGGCATGCCAGTCTGCTCCGAGACGAGGTGCGTGAGTCGGTCGAGCGATAGTCGGAGCGCCGCAGCGAGCAGCCGGACGTCGACGTCCACGTATCGACGTATCGCCGCAAGCGCCGCGCTCACCCGCGCGTCGAGCGAGCGGGTAGGCGTCGCCGGGGCGAAGGTCGCTCGAGCAACTTGGTCGACGAAGCAGCCAATGTCGACGCGGCTCGACGTCATCGCTTCGTTGACTAGACCAACCAAGCGGCGCGCCCGCACGCCGTCGATCGCGTAGGCTGGGCTGGTCTCGCGCCAGGACGTTGCCCGCGACCCGGGCTCGAAGAACAGCGCAGCCGACCAGCCGATGGCGCCGGTCGCATGCTGAACGTTCGGCGGCACGACGATGACTCGAGCTTCGCTGGCCCCCCAGCCATCACTCGGCTTCACCCACACCGGAGCGTCCAGTCCCACGTGGACCTTCCACGCATAGTGGGCATGCTGCGTCGTTCTTTGCGACCTGCTCGTATGGACGGCACCTCCCCTGACGACACACGCCCCGCCATCTTCGCCCGATTCGTTCAAGCGGTTCGCTGCAGCCGGGCCCATCGTCCCAGTATGCACGCTCTCACGATGGCCGCCTACGTCACGGCCACATTCGTCCTTCTTGCCAAGCTCGTCGTAGTGGTCTCGCTGCAAGGAGCCGCGCGCATTCGTACGAGGAGATTTCAGTATGCTGAAGATGCCACC
>JAYUYU010000323.1:0-6182 GCA_043752365.1 Myxococcales bacterium
GACATGAACGCGTTCGCCACCGGCGCCACCCGCAACAGCTCATTGGTCGCGGTCAGCACCGGCCTGCTGCAGCAAATGCAGCGCAACGAGGTCGACGCGGTGCTGGGCCATGAAATTGCCCACGTTGCCAATGGTGACATGGTGACGCTCACGCTGCTGCAAGGCGTGCTCAACACCTTCGTCATCTTTTTCTCCGAGATCATCGGTCGCCTCATCGACTCGGCCATGCGCGGTCGCGATGACCGCGGCGGCCCCGGCTGGGGCTACTGGGTCACCAGCATTGGCGCGCGCATCGTGCTCGGAATTTTTGCGGCGATGATCGTGGCCTGGTTCAGCCGTCGTCGCGAGTTTCGCGCCGACGAGGGCGGCGCCAGCCTGGCTGGCAAGGAAGCCATGATCAACGCGCTGCGCCGCTTGGATCGCTCGGAAGGGTCGCACCTGCCCGAAGCCGTCGCAGCTTTCGGCATCACGCCACGCGCCTCCCGCTTCGGCGCGCTCTTCAGCTCGCATCCGCCGATTGAAGAGCGCATACGCGCTCTTCAATCGGTCTAGGTTTGTATTTCCGGCGGCCCGGACGTCCATGCGTCTGTTCCGGGTTTAACCACGGGTTTTGCGCCCGGGCTCGCCGGGTTCTCGAGGGTCGTGCTCTCTGCGGCCGATCGTGATCTGGTCTTCCAAGGTCGGGTGAGGTCGTGGCAGCTCTCGCAGCTGCGCTGCGTTCGCGGACGGCTTGGAAGGAAGACGAGCTGTGAGGCTGGCGACGCTTGACACCGCCCGCCCGAGCGCCGTGAGGCTGGCGGCGCTTGGCGATGCCAGCTCAAGCGCCGTGAGGCTAGCGCCGCCTGGAAACGCCGGGTGGGGGGGCGCTGGCGGGCGCCTTGGTCTTCACGTTTTTGAGCTTGTCCGCGAACACGTCGCCCAGGCTGCCGAAGTTGCGGGGACTGCGATCGGGCTGCTTGGGCTTCGGCGTGGCGCCGGCAGCGGCGCTGGGGGCGGCTTCGGTCGCCTCTTCGTTGCCGCCTTCGGTGAAGTCGCGGAAGTTCTTCTGCTCCTCGACGCGCGTGACCTCTTTGGCACTGAAGCGGATTCGACCACGGTCGTCCACGTCCATCACCACGACCGTCAGCTCTTTGCCGAGCGGGAAGGCTTTCCGCAGGTCGGCACCAGGAGCCAGGCCTAGCTCGCGCCCTGGCACGAGGCCGTCGCCCTTGGCAGTCGTCACGAACACGCCGTAGTTCTCGACGCGGGTGACCTTGCCCTCCAACACCTCGTCGGGCTTGGGAATGTCCTTACCCTGCGCGGTCTGCAGCGCGCGTAGCAGCGAGCCGGTCAGGTGCGCCTCGATGACGCTGGCGCGGATGGTGTCACCCGGCTTCACGCGCAGTTTGCCGTTTTCGTCCGTCAGCTCCAGTGCGGAGATTTTGCCGTCACCCGCCATGCCGACGTCGACGTAAACGTACTCACTCGAGACTTGGATGACGGTGACGTCGAGCACCTGACCACGATCGAGTCGCTTCCGCGCACGGTCGGAAACGGACGCGGAGCCAGTGGCCATGAGCGAAGCAAAACTGTCCTTGGACATTGAGGGCCGGGCAGAATGCCACCTGTCCCCCACCTCTGCAAATCTGCCCAAAAACGTGCCTAGGCGGGGCGCTGGGCGGCCCGGTCGAGGTCGGCGACCCCGGCGGTCAGCGCTCCTGCGCTTCTCGCCGGATGGCGCGGGCCACCGTGATGGCGGTCATGTGCACGATAGCGTCGACCGTCGCGCCTTGCTGCAAGACGTTTACCTGCTTGTTCATGCCAAGCACGATGGGTCCGATGATTTCGGCGCCGCCCGCGGCCGCCAACAGCTTGTAAGCCGCATTGCCGGCGTCCAAATTCGGAAAAATCAGCACGTTGGCCGCGCCCTTGAGACTGCAAAACGGGTAGGGGGCGCGCGCTTCTTCGTCCAACGCCACGTTCGCCTGCATCTCGCCGTCGATCATCAAGTCTGGTCGGAGGCGCTTGACCTTGGCGGTCGCGTTGGCGACCTTGCGTGAGGCTTCGTGCGGCGCGTCGCCGAAGTTGGAGAAGCTCAGCATGGCCACGCGCGGTTCGATGCCCAGGTCCTGCACGGCGTCGGCCGCCAAAATGGCGATCTCGGCCAGGGTGTCTTCATCGGGCTCGATGTTGATGGTGGTGTCGGCCAAAAAGCGAACACCGGTCTTCGAGACGACCATGTACATGCCGGCGGCGCGCTTTACGCCCGCGCGCATGCCGATGATCTGCAAGGCGGGGCGAATGGTGGCCGGGTAGTCTTGGCGCACGCCCGCTACCAAGCCGTCGGCGTGACCAGCGTCGAGCATCATGAGGCCGTAGGCGGTGCGCGAGCGCCGTAGCTCTTTGAAGGCGTGGTGACGGGTCATGCCGCGGCGCTGGCGCTTTTTCCAGTAGCTTTCGACGTAGGCGTCGAGCTCGTCGGCTTCGCGCGGATCGATCAGCAGCGCGCCTTCCAGGTCGACGCCGAGCTTTTCGGCGTTTTCACGGATGCGCTGCGGCGAGCCCAGCAAGATCGGGCGCGCCAGGCCCTCTTCGAGCACGCGGTGGGCGGCACGCAAGATGTTGTCGTTCTCGGACTCGGGGTAGACGATGCGGCGCGGATCGCCCTTCGCGCTTTCGGTGATGCGAAACAACACGCGCCGCGCCGGCGAAATCGTGCGAATCAGCCGCTCGCGGTAGGCTTCGTAGTCGATGGTCTCGCGCGCGACGCCGCTTTCTACGGCTGCGCGCGCTACCGCCGGCGCCACCCAATACAGCACGCGGCTGTCGAACGGCTTGGGAATGATGTACTCCTTGCCGAAGCGCATGCGCTGTCGGCCGTACGCGCGTAGCACGTCGTCGGGCACGTCTTCACGCGCCAAGGCCGCGATGGCTTCGGCCGCTGCAAGCTTCATCTCTTCGTTGATGGTTCTGGCTCGCACGTCCAGAGCGCCGCGGAACATGTACGGAAAGCCGAGCACGTTGTTGACCTGGTTCGGGTAGTCGCTGCGGCCCGTCGCGATCAAGGCGTCGGGGCGCGTGGCGACGGCCAGCGGGTAGGAAATTTCCGGATCTGGATTGGCTAGCGCGAAGATGATCGGCTTTTGGCCCATGGTTTTGAGCATGGCAGGCGTGACCACGTTGCCCGCCGAAAGCCCGATCATGACGTCGCAGTCGACCATCGCGTCGGCCAGGCTGCGGCGGCCGTCGCCTTTGGGCCGCGCGAACGGCGCGCGGAACTCGTCGATGTCTCCGCGGTCGACGTAGAGCACGCCGTCGACGTCGGTCATGGTGATGTTTTCGCGTTTTACGCCCAGCCGCACCCACATCATCATGCAGCTGGTGGCGGCCGCGCCGGCGCCGATACACGTCACCTTCAGCGACTCGAGCGGCTTGTCGACCAGCTCCGCGGCGTTGCGCAACGCCGCCGTGGTAATGATGGCGGTGCCGTGTTGATCGTCGTGAAATACCGGGATCGACATGCGCTCGCGCAGCGCCTTTTCGATCACGAAGCAGTCGGGCGCGCGAATGTCCTCGAGGTTGATGCCGCCGAACGTCGGCTCCAGCGCTTGCACGATCTGAATGAAGCGATCGGGGTCGGTTTCGGCTAGCTCCAAATCGAAAACGTCGATGTCAGCGAAGCGCTTGAACAGGACCGCCTTGCCCTCCATGACCGGCTTGGCCGCGTAGGGGCCAATGTTGCCGAGCCCCAGGACCGCGGTGCCGTTGGTCACGACCGCGACCAGGTTGCGGCGCGCCGTGTACAGATCCACGCGCTCCTGGTCCTCGGCGATCTCGCGGCACGGTTCGGCGACGCCGGGCGTGTACGCGAGTGACAAATCGAGCTGCGAGGCGACTGGCTTGGTCCAGGTCACCTCGATTTTTCCGGGGCGGCCGCTCGAGTGGTACTTGAGGGCCTCTTCGCGTCGGGACATGGCCGGAGCCTACCAAAGCGCCGGCACGCGACGTGACGACACGCCGGATTTCTCCGGGTTTCGTGGGGCGCTCAGGCGTGGCCCGCCGTTGGGCCTGGTGGCCTAGGCTTCAGCTCGGCAAGCTCGCCCGGTTCTTACCGCCCGCCAACGCTCGTGGCATGAGTCGCCCATGCTGTCCGTTCGTTGGGGCATTCTCGGTTGTGGGGATGTGTGCGAGGTGAAGAGCGGCCCGGGCTTTCAACAGGCGGAAGGCAGCGAGCTCGTTGCGGTGATGCGACGCGATGGAGCACTGGCCGAAGACTTTGCGCGGCGCCACGGCGTAGCGGCGTTCTATGACGACGCGGACCGCTTGATCGCGGATCCGAACGTCACTGCCGTTTACATTGCATCTCCACCCGGCAGCCATTTGGAGTTGGCCTTGAAGGTGGCGGCGGCGGGCAAGCCTGCGTACGTGGAAAAACCGATGGCGCGCAACCACCAGGAGTGCCAACGCATGCTGGCGGCGTTCGAGGCGGCCGGGCAGCCTCTGTTCGTTGCTTACTATCGCCGCGCCTTGCCGCGCTTTCTGAAGGCAAAACAAATCGTCGACGAGGGCCGCCTGGGCAGCCTCCGTACGATCGACGTGCGCTTCGCCAACGCCGGACAACTGGGGCTTGAGCACGGCCGGTTGCCTTGGCGAGTCCAGGCCGAGCACGCCGGGGCAGGCCTCTTCCTCGACTTGGCGAGCCATACCCTCGACGTGTTGGACTTCCTGTTCGGCGCCCTGCAGAACGTCGGCGGTCAGGCCAGCAACGTGGCCTCCGTGACCGACGTCGAGGATCAGGTGTCGCTCAGCTTCGAAACCAGTACGGGGGCGCGCGGCGCAGGGGCGTGGAACTTTACCAGTAGCGCCAGCGAGGATTCGATCAGCGTCACGGGTTCCGCTGGCACTTTGCGGCTATCCACCTTCGGTGACACCCCAGTCGAGCTCGAAACGGCGTCCGGCACTGAGCTTTTGACGCTGCCCAACCCGCGCACCATCCACGGGCCCATGATCCAAAGCATCGTGCAGAGCTTGCTGGGCGGCGGCAGCTGTTCCAGCACCGGCGTCAGCGCGGCCCGCACCTCCGCGGTCATGGACAGCGCGCTCGCGGGCTACTACGGCTCGCGCGCCGACGACTTCTGGAAACACCCCGAGCGTTGGCCAGGGCGCCGAGTATAGTCGCGCAGTCATGGACGCCGCAGAGCCGCTGCGTATCGAGCTTGAGCAGGCGGCCGTGCGCGCGATTCACAAGAGCTACGAGCACCTGAACGGCTCGCTGTTTCGTTTCAAATTGCGCGCGCCCGCCTTCGAGCTCGTCGGCAGTCACGAGCGGCTGGGCCGCTGGGTGCCGGCCCATCGGACTTTGGAGCTGTCACCCGACCTGTTGGTCAAGCACGGCTGGGGCGTGCTCGAAGAAGTGCTGAAGCACGAGATGGCGCACCAATACGTGGACGAGGTGCTGTGCGTGCGCGACGAACCCGCGCATGGGCCCGCCTTTCGCCGCGTGTGTGAAGAGCGCGGTATCGACGCGCGCGCCAGCGGTGCGCCCTCGGCCGCCGCCGAAGCGACTCCCAATCCAGTGCTCGAACGCATCGCCAAGCTGCTGGCTCTGGCAGAGAGCCCCAACGAGCACGAGGCCCAGGCTGCCATGAGCGCCGCTCAGCGCCTGATGCTCAAGCACAACATCGAGGCCGCGGTAGCGGGCGGCACCACCAGCTACTGCTTTCGGCATTTGGGCAAGCCGACAGGCCGCGTCTCCGAGCAGCAACGGCGCCTGGCCATGATTCTGGACGAATTCTTCTTCGTGCAGGTGATTTGGGTGCCGGTGTGGCGGGTGACCGAGGCGAAGCGTGGCAGCGTGCTGGAGGTGTGCGGCTCGCGCGACAACGTGGAGTTAGCTGCCTACGTTCACGACTTCTTGCTCTACACCGCCGACGCCCTCTACCGAGCTGATCGCAAGCGGCGCGGTGACCGCACGCACCAGGCGCGCCGCAAGTTTTTGGCCGGCGTGATGAGCGGGTTTCACGGTCGCTTGCGCAGCGAGCGGCAGCGCTCGGAAGCACAGGGGTTGGTGTGGGTGGGTGATGCCGAGCTGCGCGGCTACTTCCGCCGGCGGCACCCGCACCTGCGTTGGGCGCGCCACGCGGTTTCGACCAGCGGCGAGGCCTACGCACGAGGCCAGACGGCCGGACGCAACATCGTGCTCC
>JAYUYU010000324.1:0-14729 GCA_043752365.1 Myxococcales bacterium
GACCAGCTGGTCTGGCGTGTCGTACTCGGCCAGAATGCCGTGGAGCTCGGGGGCTGTCGATTCAGCCTGGGGCTTGTGATCGTCGCTCATGGTCTTCTCGGTCAGGGGTGAGCGTGGGCCGCGTCGTCGTGGCCGTGGTGCAGGTGCGGCCGGGCGTGGCCACCTGCAGGGCTAAAGGCTTTCACTTCGGACATGGCCACCATCGGCAAGTACCGGCAGAACAGCAGGAACAGCGTAAAGAACAGGCCGAAGCTGCCGCCCAGCGTCATGAAGTCGAACTTGGTGGGCACGTAGTAGCCCCAGCTGGAGGGCAAGAAGTCACGCGTCAGCGTGGTGCAGATGATCACGAAGCGCTCGAACCACATGCCGACGTTGACGATCATCCCGATGATCAGGGTCGCCCACACGTTGGTGCGAACCTTCTTGAACCAGAACAGCTGCGGAAAGATCACGTTGCACGCGATCATCGTCCAGTAGGCCCAAGCGTACGGACCGAACATGCGGTTAACGAAGGCGTAGCCTTCGAACATGCTGCCGCTGTACCAGGAGATGAAAAACTCCATGCCGTAGGCGTAACCGACGAGTAGGCCGGTCGCGATCATCACCTTGTTCATCAGCTCGAGGTGGCGAATCGTGATGATGCGCTTGAGGCCGAAGAACTGCCGCGCCGGCACCGCTAGCACTACCACCATGGCGAAGCCGCCGAAGATGGCGCCAGCCACGAAGTAGGGCGGGAAGATGGTGGCGTGCCAGCCAGGTAGCTGTGCCGTCGCGAAGTCGAAAGAAACGACCGAGTGCACGGACAGCACGAGCGGCGTCGCGAGGGCTGCCAAGATCAGGTAAGCGCGCTCGTAGCGGTGCCACTGGCGCGACGAGCCGCGCCAGCCCATGGCCACGATGCCGTAAGCCATGCGCTTGGCCGTGGACGTCGAGCGGTCCCGGAAGGTCGCAAAGTCCGGGATCATGCCCATGTACCAGAACAGGATCGACACCGTGGCGTAGGTGCTCACGGCGAAGATGTCCCACTCCAGCGGGCTGCGGTACTGCGGCCACATGCCCATTTGGTTGGGAATGGGCATCATGTAGTAGGGCAGCCACGGACGGCCGATGTGCACGCCCGGAAAGATACCGGCGCACATGACCGCGAAGATGGTCATGGCTTCGGCGAAGCGGTTGATGGACGTGCGCCAGTTCTGACGGAACAGGAACAGCACCGCGCTGATCAGCGTGCCGGCGTGGCCGATACCGATCCAGAACACGAAGTTGACGATCGGGAAGGCCCAAGCGACGGGCATCATGTTGCCCCACACGCCGATGCCGGTCCAAGCGGCCCAGGTGATGCTGCCCAAGAACATGGTCAGCATGCTGAGCGCGATGGCGAACGCGATGTACCAGGCTCGCGGAGGCTTGGGCGCCTCCATGATGCGCGTCACGTTGTCCGTGATTTTGGCGAACGTGTTGTCGCCCTTGGGCGGCGCCTGAAACGGATTGAAGTCGCTGGCAGCGGCCATGGTCAGGCAAGCTCCGGATTCGGGTTCGTGATGCGCGCCAGGTATTGGACGCGCGGGCGATTGTTGAGCTCGCCGAGCAGCTGGTAGGAGCGCTCGAGCTTCTGCAAGTTGGCGACGCGGCCCTTCTTGTCGTTGAGATCGCCGAACACGATGGCGTCGGTCGGGCAGGTCTCCTGGCAAGCCGTCTTGATTTCGCCGTCTACAAGCGCGCGCTTGGCATTCTTGGCGGGAATCTTGGCGTTTTGGATGCGTTGCACGCAGAACGTGCACTTCTCCATCACGCCGCGGGAACGCACCGTGACCTCGGGGTTGAAGACCATGGCCTTCACCTTCATTTTCGGGTCTTGGGTCGGCGTGTAGGGCGTGGTGCCAATCACGTCCAAGTTGTAGTTGAAGTAGTTGAAGCGCCGCACCTTGTAGGGGCAATTGTTCGAGCAGTAACGGGTGCCGATGCAGCGGTTGTAGACCATGTCATTCAGCCCTTCGTGGCTGTGCATGGTCGCGCCCACCGGACACACCTGCTCGCAGGGCGCGTTCTCGCAATGCTGGCAGGGCATGGGCTGGAAGCGCAGCTCCGGCTCGTTGGGGTCACCGCGGTAGTAGCGGTCGACGCGCAGCCAGAGCATTTCGCGGCCCATAGCCACGTTCTCCTGGCCAACGACCGGGATGTTGTTCTCGGCCTGGCAGGCCGTGACGCAAGCGCTGCAGCCAATGCACTTGTTCAGATCGACGGCCATGCCCCACTTGTGGCCCTCGTAGGAGACGGGATCGACCCACAGGTTCATCTCGTGCGGCTGGTGCACGAGGTGCTTGGCAAATTGCCGATCCTTCTTGAACTCTTCGTAGGCAGCTTCGCGGACCAGTTGGGGCAAACGCTCGGCGATGCCGTCGAGCCCAATTTGGTCCATGGCGTACAGGTCTTGCGTGTTGGCTAGGCGCTTGCCGGGGCCCGCGCTCGACACCTTGACGCCGCCAGCGAAAAACGGCGCCTGCGTGCTGCGAATCAGGTTCACGTTGCCGCCAACGGGCGTGACGTCCGTGCCAGCTTTGCCACCGACGCGACCGGCGTGCGTGCGGCCGTAGCCGAGCGCAACTTTGATCGAGCCTTCGGCCGAGCCAGGCGCGACGATGCAAGGGATCTGTACGCTGCCGCTGCCGAGCGTGAGCGTGAGCACGTCACCGTCGGTGATGCCAAGCTCCTTGGCGGTGGCCACGCTGAAGAAGGCACCGTTGTCCCAGGACAGCTTCGAGAACGGCTCCGGTAGCTCTTGCAGCCAGGCGTTGTTGGCAAAGCGGCCGTCGTACAGCTTGGGGCAGGGCACGAAGCACACTTCAAACTGGCCGTTCTGAACGGCCCCGGACAGCTCGCGCTCGCTCAGCTTGACGGGTGCGATGGGCTGCAGCTTGGGCGAGACCCGGTCGAAGGCCGAGCCGTCGACGATGCCGTCGTGTACGACCTTCCTGAAGCGGCGGTCGTCGCCGAGCAGGACCTTGTGCTCGGCCTTGACCAGCTCCAGCGCCTTCGGGTCCTCGCCCAGCAAGCGCGCCAAAAGTTCAATCGCCGAGCGGCCGCCGTAAAGGGGCGCGATCAGCGGTTGCACGATGCTGATGGTGCCGTCGTAGGCGCGGGCGTCGCCCCAGCTTTCCAGGTAGTGGGCGGCCGGCACGTGCCAGGTCACGGCCTGCGAGGTCTCGTCTTCGTAGAGGCCAAGGCGCACGCTGAATGGCACCTTCTTCAGCGCGGCGGCGAAGCCCAGGTCGCCGGGCGCGTCGTAGGCGGGGTTGCCGCCGAGCACCAGCAGCGTCTCGACGCGGCTTGCAGCCATTTCCTCGGTGAGCGCCTTCAGACCCTCGAAGTCGGAGCCGACCGAATCTGCGGTGTCTTCGGTGTAGAACACGGTGCGCCCGGAGTTACCGAGCAGCACGTTGAGGCGCTCGACCAGGGCGTGCACTTCGGCAGGCTGATGTAGGCCCGCCACCACGATGCTCTTGCCGATGTTGGCGAGCAGGTCCTTTGCCAAGGCGCCCAGGAATTTTTGCACCTTGGCGTCGTTCAAAAACTCGGCAGCGGGCTTCGGCTGGCCCCCGCCCTGCTCGGGCAGCGGCGCTGCCTTGGCGCTGATCGCCGCGTCCAGGAAGACGGCCACGGCCTTGATTTGCTCCGAGCGCAAAGCCAAGCGGTGATCCGAGATTGCGCCCGTCGAGCTGAAGGCGCTCTCGATCACGTACAGCCGATTCATTTCCTCGTGGTCGGGGGTACGCCCCTTGGTCAGCCCGCGCGCGTTGGCGAGGCCGCCCGGGAACGACGGCGCCATGAAGTCCGCGTCGAGGCTGACGACGACCTTGGCTTCGGAGAACGAGTAGTGCACGCGGTGCGGCTTGCCAAAGGCGAGCGCGGTCCCAGCGGCGCGGCCATTCGTGCCCAGCGACTCGAACGCCAGCCACTTTGCCAGCGGAAACGCGGTCAGGAAGCGCTGCTGGAGCGCCGCTAGCGTGGGTGAAGAGCTGCGCGCGGACAGCACCCGCAAGCCTTCACCGCGATTGGCGCGCAGCTTCTTGAACTGCTCCTTGGCGGCCTTGTCGAAAGCCTCGAAGGTCGAGGTTTCACGGGCGCCGTCGCGCGTTCCGCGCGTCGCAACGATGCTGACCGCGTCGCTGCGGTCGGGATCGTAGACATCCAGCACGCTGGCCTGGTGGTACGTGCTGGCGGCGCCCAGGCTGTCAGGGTGCAGCGGGTTGCCGTCGACCTTGATCGGGCGGCCGTCGTAGCTGGTGGCGTGGATGCCGTGGGCAACACCGTTCAGCTCCATCGCGGTCGCGTAGCGGCTGGTGGTGCCCGGGATTACGCCTTCGGGGCGGCGCGTCATCGGCAGGATCTTGTCCTCTTGCCAACGGCAACCTGCCAGGCCTGCCATCGAAAACGATGCGCCCATCACCTGCATGAAGCGGCGACGACCGGGCGAGTCGGGCGGCAGCGCTTGCAACGGCTCGGCGAACTCACGCTCGACGGCCTGGCGGAACTCCGGCGTCTGGTCGAGCTCCGCCTGGCTGCGCCAGTAGCTGGGCTTAGCCGTGGCGGCCGTGTCTGTGGCGCGCGGCGTCTCGCTGCGCTCCGAAACAACCCTAAGCTTCTTGTTCATCGATGACATGTCGAGCAGTCGGTGGGCGGGTTGATGTGATTTTCGGCGCGCAGCTTGGCGCCGTAGGCCTCAGCATCGCCGTTGGGCGCTTTCCAGGTCATGTTCGTGACCTCACTGGGCGGCCTTAGATTGGGCTCTGGGTGACGGTGGCAGTCCAAGCACCAGCTCATGCTGAGCGGTTCGGCCTGGTAGACCTCTTCCATCTGGTCGACGCGGCCGTGGCACGTCACGCAGCCGACGCCGCGCGTCACGTGCGCGCTGTGGTTGAAGTAGGCGTAGTCCGGCAGATCGTGAACCTTGAGCCACTCGACCGGCAGACCGCTTGCAAAGCTGTCACGGACAGGCGCGAGCTTGGGGCTGTTCGGCCAGACCTTGCTGTGACAATTCATGCAGGTTTCGGTCGGCGGAATCGCGGCGTGCGCGGCGTTCTCGACCGTGTTGTGGCAATAACGGCAGTCGATGCCCATTTGCCCCGCGTGCAGCTGGTGGCTGTATGGAACGGGTTGCTTCGGTTGGAAGCCGACATCTGTCGTCTTCGGGGAAGCTCCGTACCAGACCAAGCCAATTACGTAGATAGGCGCGGTGCTCAGGAACAAGCCGGCGAGCTGGCGTGTTTTATTGGCCCAACGAGGGAAGACGAAGAGGCTCATGAGGACAGACCGAGCGTGCACGCACGCGACGCCCGCGGCCGCCGTGTGCGAAGGGTTATCGGGGTGCAGGTCATTTAGGGCGGGGTGAAGGCACGCCCGCCTCTGCAACACGCCGGCTTTGTTTCGGAAAGCCGCGTTAGAGGCGGGTACGAATCGCCTGACGACGGCGATTTCCGCTGGGGATGCGGGCCCTTATGCGCCGCTCCAAACCAAATGTAAATGATCGCGCGCGGCCGAGCGCTCGGTTGCGTTTTAACCCTACGTAATTACTTCGAATAGTTCGGTGTGCCAGGGCCGTTTCGGCCGGCTTGCGCCGGCTTGGTGCGTCATGTTCTCGCCACGACTCGTCGTGGGCGTTCTGCACCGGGCAGCTATCCCAAACGGGCCCCATCTGGGCCACGAAACAAAGCAAAGCCGGTCACGCTTTCACGCGACCGGCCTCGTTTGCCTATCGATCGACAGGCGCTGCGAGTCAGAACTCGCAATTGGCTCCGTTGGTTTTTGTGGACTGCGCCCGCAAAAACGTTCGCGCTTAGAACTCGCGCATCTGCCGACGAATTTTGCCGATGGCTTGCTCTTGCAGCTGGCGGATGCGTTCGCGCGACAGATTGTACTTGTCGCCGATTTCCTTGAGCGTGAGCTCGTCCTCGTTGTCGAGGCCGAAACGCCAGCGAATGATGCGTGACTCGATGGGCGTCAGGGTGCCTAGCAAACGCTGCACCTCCTCGGCCCACTTCGCGTTCGCCAAGCAGTCGTAGGGCGAGAGCGAGTTCTCCTCGACCAGGAAGTCGATGAAGCGACGCCCGTCCTCGTCGCCCACGGGGCGATCGAGCGAGAACGGCGTGTCGGCGTACAGGTCTTTCACCTTGTCGAGCTTGTCGCGGGGAACGCCCGTTTCCTTCTCGAGCTCTTCGATCGTCGGCTCTTTGCCGGTGCGAGCGATGATGGTTTGGGTGGCGCGGGACACCCGGTTGTACGTGTCCAGCATGTGAACCGGAATGCGCACGGCGCGGCCCTTGTCGGCCAGGGCACGGCTGATGGCATGCCGAATCCACCATGAGGCGTAGGTGCTGAAGCGGTAGCCGCGCGTGTGGTCAAAGCGCTCGACCGCTTTCATCAGGCCGATGTTGCCTTCCTGAATCAGGTCGATGAGCGGCAAGCGCCCTCGGTTGTAGCGACGCGCGATGCTGACCACGAGCCGCAGGTTCGCCTTGACGAAGCGGTTCTTGGTGGCGCGCTGCGCGTTCTCGCTAGCGCGAACTTTGTCTAGGTAGCGCTTGTAGGCGGGCGTCTCGGGTATGTCGGCTTCGAGCTCGGCCGCGTCTTCGTCGGGCAGGCGCCCGGCGTCTTTGGCTAGGCGTAGCGCGCCGTGCATCCAAAGCCGGTCGGAGTCGGGCAAGCGCACGTCGTGCGCGAGCGACTGCGACAGCTCCGTCCAGGTGCGCTGCTGATCAGCGTGCAGCTTGCTGCGCTGCTTTTTGTAGATCTTCACCAGCTTGCGCAGCTCGCCAATTTGGGCAATTTCCGGACGCTCCTCCGGATTCATCTCGCCCAGGCCCTGGTCGAGCATGTCGAGCATGCGTTCGGCCACCGGCACGTAGGCCAGCAAGGCTGCCCAGTGATCCATTTCGGCCTGCTCGACCGCTTGGGCGGCCCGCAGCTCCTCGTCGGGCCCCATCACTTGATGGGTCGCCATGTCGCGGAAGTAGCGCGATAGCATGGAGTCGTTGGAGGCGTCAGCCGTGGGTGCGGGCGCTTCCGAGGCGAAGCTGGCCGCTCCGGCGCCAGCGCTTTCCAAGAACTCCTCCGGGCTATCCGGCCCAGACTCGGAGTTGAGTCCGCTGGGAGCGGCCCGTACGGCGGTCTGCTCAGGCGAGTCCTCCGTGTACTCTTCCTCACGGCGCGCTTGCCCTTGAGACTGGGTGGTGGTGCTCTTCTGGGACATGGTGGGCCTGACTTTGGTTCGGGGGGGCGACGGTGGGAGAGCTGGGGGCTCTACCCCGCGCTCGGGCGCGGTGGCGCTCGGCAGCGCCTTGGCAACATCGGAACGTTTCGGTGAAGTTTTCAGCAAATTGCGTGCCGGGACCGTGGCGCTTGGCGGGGGTGCCAAAGGCGCGGCACGGCTGGCCCCTGCAGGAGGACCTGGCTGACTCTTTTTGGATACCCGCTGGGCCATGAAATCAGTTGAAACTCGGATAGCTTTAGATACGTTGCTCGAGGCTCCAGAGATCCACCTGGCGAACGAATTCCCTTAAGGAACGTTCGGCCGGTTTGACCTGCCTGACTCGCTGTGCATCTCTTTTGGGACCCGCGGGGCCGGTTACGATCAGTCAACAACAGTACGGCGCTTGTGTTCCGTCACCTTAGATGCACGGCCAAAAAGGCCCTCTTTACATCGGGCCGCCCAGCCTGTTCGTCAACTGCCAGGGGGGCCGGTTGGCGGGCCGTTAGCACAAAGCGTCTGGGCGTGGCACTAGGTTTCGCCGTCCAACGTGCGACGCCCGAGCCCGGGTGGGGTGCAAGTATTGCGAGGTCGTGCCCGGCAGTTAGCAGCGGCACAGGCTGTGCCGCACACTGGCAGCCGGGTCTCACCTCCCGTCCCACCGGGAGACGCCAACATGTCTGGAACGTCTCGTCGAGAGATGGATGCTGAAAAGCCGGCCCCGCGAGTTAGGCGAGTCCGGCTTTCAGATGTGAAATCTAGCCTCGCTTTCTGCGAGGCTAGATTCTGCTAAGTCCTGCTTCGATCGCTCAGCTTGGTGGGGGCTGGTGGGGGCGGGTAGGAGCCTGTCGCAGCCCGAGCGATCTAGTTCGAAGCGAACTCAGGGCTTGGCCACGGCCATCTGCGTGAGTTTGGCGAAAGCCGCCGCGTCGTTGATGGCCATATCCGACAGCACCTTGCGGTCGAGCTCGAGCCCAGCCTTGTTGAGGCCGGCAATCAGGCGCGAGTAGCTGGTGCCATTGATGCGGCAAGCTGCGTTGATGCGGGCGATCCACAGCGAGCGGAAGTCGCGTTTGCGCAGCTTGCGGCCGATGTAGGCGTACTGCCACGACTTCCACAGGACGTGGAACGCTTGGCGGTAGCGGTTCTTGCGGCCGCCGAAGAAACCTTCGGTCTGCTTAAGGACGCGCTTGTGACGACGACGGGGACTCGGACCACGTTTTACTCTGGACATGGGAGTTCCTCTCGATCAGCCGTAGGGAAGAAGGAGTTTGACGCGGCCTTCCATAGCCTTGTCGACCATGTCTTGGTCGCGCAATCGGCGGCGCTGTTTGCGGGATTTCCCGATCATATTGTGCTGCGCACCGCACTTCGAGCGGCGAATGCGCCCACTGCCGCTTACTGAGAAGCGCTTGGCAGCGGCACGGTTGGTCTTCATCTTCGGCATTATCGACTCTCCACGGAGACCTAAGCTCCAGACCGGGGTCCTCGAAATGAGGTGCTTGTAGCCCGGGGGCCGGACTTATGACGGATGCCCCAGTCCTCGTCAAGCGGGGACGCGTGGCGCCTTTGTCGGCTTAGGGCTTGGGCAGGCACATCTTGTAGCGCTGTACGTGTAGCTCGGTTCCGGGGCTGCTTGGGTTGGGTTGGATCCAGGCGACCGCGACCTGCTCGGTGGGGAGGATGCCGACCGCGGGCCAGTCAGGGCCGGCGAAGGCGAGCGCTTCGGTGGTGTCGTTCTGTGCGACCCGCAAGAGGCCGTTTTCGTCACCACCAATCTTCGTGGAGGCCGGATCCCCGGGCATCGAGAAATCGGCGCGGCCAAGCGCCAGGCTTAGCCTGCCTTCGGCCACCGACATGTCTTCGGCTTTGGGGCCAATTTGCGGAATCGCGAGCACCGAGTACACGATGCCGGGGTCGTCGGCGGGAAAGTGCAAGGTCGCGCCGGCCACATTGCGAATACCGCTGGAGCCCGCCTGGTTCTCGCAGTTCTCGGGCAGGGGTGAGCAAGCGTTGTTGCCGCACAAGATGCCGCCGCCGCCGCTCGTCAGGTAGTCGTCGCCAAAGCGCGTCACGTTGGCCAGCCATAGGCCCGGTACCTGCGTGTCGATGACCGATGAGCTCAAGTAGTCGCCTGGTCGTGACTCGCACTCCTCGAGCCGCGAGCGATTCTGGCCCGAGGTTTCGATGTAGACGCCGGTCGCGGCGCCCGGCGCGGCTTGCGCGGTGAACATAACCGCCGGCTTGTCGTCCGCCGTCGACAATAGCGAAAGGCTGGTAGCCGGAATTGCCGTGCCTCCGAACGTATCGTTGCGGGCACTGCCCACGTTGTGGAGCGCGATGGTGCCACCCGGCTGAATCCAGGCGCCGACAATCTTGGAGCCGATGTTGAGGGCTTGCGGGAAGACCCGGTCGTTGCCCTCCTGGTAGGACGCTCCGACCAAGTTGGTCGCGGTCTTGCCGTCGCGATGCACGAGGTGAAAAACCCGTGCCGCCAGATCACCCAGCTTGGGCTTGACGGCTAAGAAGCCGTGCACCGCGACCTCGCCCAACGCCAGCTCCTCGACCGCGAGACCGACGTTGCTGGCCGGAACGCCCTCCAGCCCCTCGGTGTCCAGCTGTTCGAGGGCGGTGCCGTCGCTGGCCAGCCGATACAACGAGATGGTTCGGACGTCGTCCTCGACTTGGAGGGCGGCGAGATAGAACAGCTTGCCGCTGGCGACGAGCGAGACGCGCAAGTGCAACTCGGCTTGCAGCGCCACGTCGAAGCCGTCGAGCTGCAGGCCCTCGGTCGGTTCATGCACGCAAACCGGCGAGGCGCCGCTCTCGTCGCAGGAATCGACCGTGCAAGCGTCCTGGTCGTCGCAGTCGGTACAGTCGGTCGCCGAGCCTGCCTGGCCGGCGTTCGGGCCGTCACCGCCAGCACCTAGGCCGCCGCCGACGCCTGGCGCACCACCGGCGGCCTGAGTCGGCTTTTGCAAGTCGTCGTAGTCGAGCAAAAAGACGCACGATGCCAAAAGCGGCGCGGCCAACAGCGGCAACCAGTCGAGGGTGCGGCGCATTAGAAGCTCCAAGCCGCGCTGGCGGCGGCGGCGGTCGGACCGAGCGCTAGCTCGAAGCGAGGCGCGTTCTTCCCCACCTCGGTGTCGTCTGTCGTGAGCAACAGCGCGATGCCGAGGCCGACGCCCAGCACGGCGGCGCCCGTGAGGACGGTGCTGGTGATGGCGAAGGTGCGGCTGTCCGACAGCTGAGCGTCGCTGCAGTGCGGGCCGCAGCTGTCGTTCGCGTCATCGTATTTCGCCTTGGCCATGAGCCCGGTCGCCAAGGAAGCGCCGGCCAGCACGCCGCCGACGCCCAGGCTGATGAAGGCCGGCAAGCGGTTGGGTTCGGCCTGGGGCCGGAGCTGCGACGGGGGCGCGGCGGGCGGCGCGCTTTGGGGGGCCGGCGGTGGCGGTGGCGGTGGGGCGGCGCTCGGCGCGCTTTCGGCGGCCTTGGCGCGGTCTTGCTCTTGAATGCGCTTTTCCAGGTTCTGGATGCGAAGCCTGACCGTCTCGACGTGCTCGGCCTGGGGCGCGGCTTCGAGGTAGACCTTCAGGGCGGCGACAGCGGACGGCAAATCGCTCTTTCGCTCGTGGACCGTGGCCAGGTTAAGCAAAATAGCCTGTCGCTTCGACAGCTCATAGGCCTTTTGGAAGGCCTTGAGGGCGTTGTCGTAGTCGCTCTCCTCTAGGTAGGCGACGCCCGAGTCGAAGTGGCGCCGGGCCAAGTCGTCGGACGTGCTCTGCGCATGAGCGGTCGTGGCGATGAGCCAAACACTGAGAGCCAACGTTAGGGCTGCGACGATGGAACGAGGCGGTCGCAGCCTTCTCCCTGAAAGCATGGGGGATATCCATATCACGGATGCACGCCGAACCCGGGGCCGAGGGCTGTTTCCGGTTCGTCACCATTTCATTGACGCTGGATTCGAGATTGGTTTTCGCGCTCGGTTGGCACGGTGCTAGGGGGCATGCCCGATGCCCGCACGAAGTGACATCAAGAAGATTCTGCTGATTGGTTCGGGCCCGATCGTGATCGGGCAAGCCTGCGAGTTCGACTACTCAGGCACCCAAGGCGCCAAGGCGTTGACCGAACTCGGCTACGACGTCGTGCTCGTGAACTCGAATCCGGCGACCATCATGACGGATCCGGAGCTGGTACGACGCACGTACGTCGAACCGCTCACCGTGCAGGCGCTCTCGGCGATCATCGAGCGCGAGCGTCCCGACGCGTTGCTGCCGACCCTAGGCGGCCAGACGGCGCTGAACCTCGCGCTCGAGCTGAACGAAGAAGGTGTGCTCTCGCGCTACGGCGTGCAGTTGATTGGCGCGCAGGTCGACGCCATCCGCAAGGCGGAAGATCGCAAGCTGTTCAAGGAGGCCATGAACAACATCGGCCTCAACTCGGCGCGCTCGGGCGTCGCGCACACGGTCGAGGAAGCGCGCGAGATCGTGAAAGAGACGGGCTACCCGGTGATCCTGCGGCCCAGCTTCACCATGGGTGGCTCGGGCGGCGCGGTGGTCACCGATCCCGCCGAGCTCGACGCGCGCGTGGCGTGGGCACTGCAGCAGTCTCCGAACCACGAGGTGCTGGTCGAAGAGAGCTTGATCGGCTGGAAAGAGTACGAGCTAGAGGTAATCCGCGACAAGGCGGACAACTTCATCGTGGTCTGTTCGATCGAGAACATCGACCCAATGGGCGTGCACACGGGCGACTCGATCACCGTGGCACCGGCGATGACGCTGACGGACAAGGAATACCAGCGTCTGCGCGACGCTGCGCGCGCCGTCATGCACGAAATTGGCGTCGAGACGGGCGGCTCGAACGTGCAGTTCGCGGTCGATCCCAAGACCGGGCGCGTGATCGTGATCGAAATGAACCCGCGCGTGTCGCGCTCGAGCGCCCTGGCCTCGAAGGCCACCGGCTATCCCATCGCCAAGATTGCCGCCAAGCTGGCCGTCGGCTTCACGCTCGACGAGCTGACCAACGACATCACCGGAACCAGCGCCGCCTTCGAGCCGACCATCGACTACGTGGTCGTCAAATGGCCGCGCTTCGCGTTCGAGAAGTTCCCCGGCTCCGACCCGCGCCTGGGCACGCAAATGAAGAGCGTCGGCGAAGCGATGTCGATCGGCCGCACCTTCTGCGAGTCGCTGCAAAAGGCCGCGCGCTCGCTCGAGACGGGCAAGACCGGCTTCATCAGCCTGTTCGACCGCATCGACTACCGCACATTGTCGCTCGAGCCCGACACGCGCCGCGACTTGAAGCACGACGCGCCGCCCGCGCCGCGTCAGCGCCAGACGTTGCCACCGGCAGCCCAATCCGAGATGATCGCGGCCATCGAGCGCGCCATCGCGGTGCCGACCGCCGATCGGCTGTTTTACGTCGGCGACGCGATTCGCTCGGGCATCTCGCTCGAGCGCATTTTCGAGCTGACCGGCATCGACCCGTGGTTCCTGGCGCAAATGCAGCGCATCGTGAACATGGAGGGCGAAATCAAGGCTGCGCCCGAGTTGTCCGCCGAGGTGTTGCGCGACGCCAAGCGCCTGGGTTTCAGTGATCCGCAGCTTGCCGCCTTGCGCGGACTGACCCAGAAAGAAGTGCGCGAGAAGCGGCTGGCTCTCGGGGTAACGCCGGTCTTTGGTCGCGTCGACACTTGCTCCGCGGAGTTTCCAACCAAGACGCCGTACTTGTACTCCAGCTTCGAGAGCGAGTCGGAAGCCGACGTCAGCTCGAAGAGGAAGGTCGTCATCCTCGGCGGCGGTCCGAACCGGATCGGGCAGGGCATCGAGTTCGACTATTGCTGCTGCCACGCCGTGTTCGCGCTGCGCGAGCTGGGCATCGAGACCATCATGGTCAACTGCAATCCAGAGACGGTGTCGACCGATTACGACACGTCGGATCGCCTGTACTTCGAGCCGCTCACCCTAGAAGACGTCTTGGCCATTTGCCGCGAAGAGGCGCAAAAGGGCGAGCTGCTCGGCGTGATCGTGCAGTTCGGGGGCCAGACGCCGCTCAAGCTCGCGGTGCCGTTGGAAGAGGCCGGCATCCGCCTCCTGGGTACCAGCGCCGACGCCATCGACCGCGCCGAAGACCGCGAGCGCTTCGACGCCTTGCTCACCAAGCTGAACCTGGCGCGCCCACGCGCCGGCATCGCCAAGACCGTCGAAGAGGCGCTGTCGATAGCTGAGGGCATTGGCTTTCCGATCTTGGTTCGGCCTTCCTACGTGCTGGGCGGCCGCGCCATGATGAACTGTTGGAGCGCCGAAGAGCTGGGCGCTTACGTGCAGGTCGCCATCGACGCCGCCATAGAAGAGGGCGGCTCGCAGACGCTGCTCATCGACGAGTACTTGCAGAACGCCATCGAGGTCGACGTCGACTGCGTGTCCGACGGCAAACGCGCGGTGATCGGCGGCGTGATGCAGCACATCGAAGAAGCCGGCGTGCACTCTGGCGACTCCACCAGCGTGTTGCCGCCGCATTCGCTCGACACCGACGTCGTGGCACGCATCGAAGAGAGCACCAAGGCGCTGGCGCTGGAGCTGGGCGTCGTCGGCCTGATGAACGTGCAGTTCGCGGTCAAGGACGGCAACGTCTACGTGCTCGAGGTGAACCCGCGCGCCTCCCGCACGGTGCCGTTCGTGGCCAAGGCTACCGGCCGCCCGCTGGCGAAAATTGCCGCCAAGGTCATGGTCGGCTGCACGCTCGACGAGCTGGGCGTGACCGACGGCAGCGTGCCCATGCACGTAGCCGTCAAAGAGTCGGTGTTCCCCTTCAACAAGTTCCCGGGCGTCGACACCATCCTGGGCCCGGAAATGCGCTCCACCGGCGAGGTCATGGGCATTGCCATGAACGTAGCCTTGGCGTTCGGTAAGTCGCTGGCGGCGTCGGGCTTTCGCTTACCCGAGGGCGGACGTGTGTTCATCAGCGTCAAGGACTCCGACAAGGCGCAGGCCTGTCAGTTGGCGCGACGGCTGCGCAATCTGGGCTTCACGATCGTGGCGACCGGCGGCACGGCGGAGGCGCTCGGGCGCGCACGCATTCCGGCCGAGCGCGTCAACAAGGTGCTGGAAGGCTCGCCGCACGTCGTCGACCTCATCGGCGCCGGCGACATTCAGCTCGTCATCAACACCACGCAGGGCACTAAAGCCATCGCCGACAGCTACTCCATTCGCCGCAACGCCTTGCTCGCTAACATCCCGTACTTTACGACCATGTCGGCAGGCCTGGCCCTGGCCGACGCCTTGGAAGCTTCCACCCTGTTGCAAAACCGGGGCGCGCAAGTGCGCAGCCTGCAAGAGTGGCACTCGCGCGGCTAACCGTACGACGACGCGCCTCCCCGTAAACGTGCCCGTGCCCGTGCCCGCGAGGAGCAAGGCGACGAGCCGCGTGGGGTGGGGCCCCGCTGAATTCACTTCAGCGGGGCGGGGCGGCGCGTGCCGCCCCGCGG
>JAYUYU010000325.1:0-2338 GCA_043752365.1 Myxococcales bacterium
CGACGGTGCCTGTAGCGTCGAGCGGCGCCAGCAGCTTGCCCCCGGGCTGTGAGGGGCACTTGGTCGCGCCGTCGCAGGGTGGCTCCGCGACGACCCTCGCGGAGATTTGTTCAGCGGCTGCCGAGCCCGTGCTCAGTAACGAGGCGGTGCGTGTCTCACTGGCCGTTGCCGAGGGGCTCCCGCAATTGCCGGCAACCGGTACGCTGACGTTCGCGGACAAGCTGGTCGACCAAGTGCGCGGTGCACCCATCATCCAGCTGGTAGCCGCGACCGAGGGCCACCTGCTCAAGGCGCAGCTTTCTGTGCTCGAACCGAGCGCCGAAGGCTACAGCTTCACGGTCACGTGGCCCCCAGGCGCCGTGCTCTTCACGGAGGACAAGACGCACGTCTCGTTCCGCACTGCGTTCGACCTCGGCTGCGAGGGGGGCAGCCGTCTCGTCGCGGCCGTCAGCCAGCTGCGCTTGTGTGGCGGTGGCTTCTACGGCTCCGTTCCCGCGGCTTGGGCCAGCACCGGCGATACCTGCGTCATTTGCATCCCTCCGCCGCAGTACACGGCGAGCCCTGCCATTCCCGATCACCAAGCGGCACACTGAATGAAGAAGACCATGCAGACATCACGTGCGCGAAGCTGCCTGACGGCGGTGGGCCTTTCGTTGCTGGCAACGGCCGCCTGTGAGCGCCCCGACTACACCTATTCGGACGACGTACCCATCAACGATGGTTCGGGCGCCTTCGGCTCGTTCGCGGGGGGGAGGACCAGTACGGCCGGCTCGTTCACGGGCGGCGGCTCAGGGCCAAGCAACCCGTGCGCGCTCGACAGCAGCGTGAAGGCTGCGCCCATTTTCGCCAAGCAAGCCGTGAGCAACCAGCTACCGGTCCGGTCAGAGTTGTATGCCCAGCTCACCGACTCGGAGGTACAAGCGCTAAAAAACGGTGGTTCGCTGCTGCCCGAACCAACGATGCCGACCATGCCGTCGACGCTCAGCGTGGTGCTGAACGCCGCCTTGAACGCCACGAGCACGACCGAGCTGCGGCGACCCCTGATTCACGAGCTGCTCACGCGCTTCAAGAGCACCCGCACGCTGTGGCCCAACCCGTGGGCGCTCCGCTTGATCGACCACCCCGGCACCCAGCACATGAACGCGGTCCGCGTCGTCCTGAAAAAGGACGCTTGGGTCGTGCGCCTGTTCGAAGGTGGCCCGCCGACCATCGTGGACGTGAACAACGGCATCGTCTCGATTGACGACGCTATCGCGCATCCGGAGCGGATTGCGGCCGTGTACTACGTCTACGACGACCGCACGCCCGGCAATTCGATCGCCCAGTGTGAGTCTGGCAAGCGCGAGCTGGCGCTCGGGAACGAAGCCATGGTCGAAGAGTTCTCGATCGGCACGCCCGAGATTTTGGAGCGGCTCAACTCCGACATCGATGCCTTGACGGCCTTCTTCAACGTGGCGCGACCGTGCGCCAGCGTCGAGCGCGGTACTGGGACGTTCCACACCTTCACCGTTTGCCAGACCTGGCATTTCTTCGACGCTTCGACCGAGTACTCGGCCTATCAATGGGCGCTGGCCAACCCGGTGGAGCTGTACAAGCCCAAGACGCAGAGCTTGGCGACCCTGATCGACGCGCTGCAAAACGATCGCTTCGAGCCTGATCCTTTCGTAGGCACGCCGCGCCCTTCTACCAGCATGGGCGGCGAAGGCGGCATGGGCGGGGCCCCTGACACCGTCGCGGGTGGGGCCACGCAAGGCGGCGCGCCCGACGGCGGCAGCCCTCCCTAAAGCGCCTCGCAGAATTCGCGCACGCGCACCAAAATGCTCAGCTGTACCTCGGCCTGCGTGGTGCCGCGCTGCTTGAGCCAAGTTTTGGTGACCTCCAGCGAGTGGTCGCCGCTTTCGACCACGAGCAGCTCACTGGGGGCGCTCATGCGCTTTCGCACGGCCTCGAGCTCGGGCAGTGAGCACAAGGCATCGCGGGTGCCCTGCACGAACAGAATCGGCGTCCGCAGCGCAACGAGTACCTCGTCGCGCAGCTTGCCGTTTTGGCCACGCAGCGGGTAGCCGAAGCACACCAGGGCGTCCGCGCTGGCCTCCAGGGCCAGGTGGCAGCCCACGCGACCGCCCATGCTCTTGCCGGCCAGGACGAGCTTGTCGGCAGAGGTGCTTTCGGCGCGCAGCGCCTCGAGCTCGACTCGGTGCGCCGCGACCAGCCGCTCTAGCTTGTCTGGTGCCTTGCGGACCGCGCCATCGCGCGCGTACGGGTAATCGAAGGTCCTCACGTCGCCGAGGCTCGCAAGTAGCTCGGCGTAGCGCCGCATCCACGCCGAGGCTGACGA
>JAYUYU010000326.1:0-2335 GCA_043752365.1 Myxococcales bacterium
TTTGGTGGTGTAAAACGGATCGAAGATGCGCTCAACCACGGCCTTATCCATGCCGCTACCATCGTCGGTCACCGAGATGCGGACGTAGCGGCGACCTTCAGACAGGTCACGCGCTGCGGCTCGCAGCGCTGGCGTCGCCGTGACGGCCTCGACGCTCACCTCAATCAGGCCGCGCGAGGGGCCGATGGCGTGCGCGGCGTTGGTAACGAGGTTCATCACAAGCTGGTGAATTTGCGTCGAAGCGGCGAGGATGGCGGGCAACTTCGCCTCGAAGTGGCTTCTGATTTCGATCAGCGCCGGCAGCGTAGCTCGCAGCAGAGCTAGCGCCTCCTGCGCCACGGGCTTAAGGTCAATGACCTCGCGGCGCGTCTCGCGCTGCTGGCTGAAAGCCAGAATTTGGCTCACTAGATCGGTCGCGCGCCCCGCGGCTTGGCTGACTTCGGTGAGGCTAGCTTGGGCTGGATGCGCGGCAGGCAGATCGTCAGCAGCGAGCCGAATGTTTCCGGTAATTGCCAGGAGGATGTTGTTGAAATCGTGCGCGATGCCGCCGGCCAGGGTTCCCAGTGCCTCCATCTTCTGCGACCTGATGAGCGACTCTTGCGCGAGCTTGCGCGCCGTTACGTCGCGATAGTTGGCTACCATGCCGCCAACGGCCTCATCGCCAAGCAGGTTGGTCAGGGTGCCCTCTATCCAAAGCCAGCGCCCATCCTTGTGCTGCCTGCGGAAAGTCATCGGTATTGCTCGACCCGGAGATTCGAGCGCGTCGTCTATCCAGCGCTCGAGGAGTGGCACGTCCTCGGGGTGCGTGGTGAGCATGCAACTGGTGCCCAACATGGCTTCTGCTTCATGCCCTTCCAGGGCGCAGGCTGATGGACTGAAGTAGCGGATGAATCCGGCGCTATCGACCACCGCCACGCCGTCAGCGCTGTGCTCGATGAGCGCGCGAAAGCGTCGCTCGCTAGCCTTCAGGGCTCGCAGCAGCCGCGCGTTGTCGATGGCGATGGCTGCTTGCGCGGCGATGCCCACGACCACTCGTTCAGCTCGCTCCTTGAACACGGCGGGCTCGGGGTGGCCGAAGAATAGCCCACCGTGCACTTCACCCGAGCTGGACACTACCGGCACTGCGAGGTAACTGCGCACTGGCAGGTGACCCGGCGGCATGCCGTGGTGCGGGTGACTCAGACCGTAGCGTGGATCCTTCACGATATCGTCCGATCGAACGACAGCGGCGCCGTCAAGCGTCGGGCCAAACACCGCCGTCTTACCCGGCAGCGGAAATTTGGCGAACGCTTCGTGAGGCGCGCCCGACAGCGTGTACAGCAGCAGATGCTGACCGCTCGCGTCCGTAGAGTTGTAGAAAAACGCTCCAAACGCGGCACCCACCAGCTGCACGCCCGCATCCGTCACGGTCTGCACTAGCCGATCGAGATCGAGCTCCCGCGCCAGCGCCGCCCCTGTCTGATTGAGCAACTCGAGCATGCGCTTCTCCTCGCGCAGCTCACGCTCAGCGTCCGTCGCAGTCCGCGACGCAGCGTCGCTACCCTCGCGTTCCATCAGCGCATCATTGCATGTTCGTGGCCCTTACCTGCAGCTTCCTGCGCGGCGCTCAGGGTCGGGACAGATTGCCTCTCGCCCGAGACCCGCCCGCGTCACTCGATAGCCCGGCCGAACGTCGCGTGGTTGTCTACTCGAAAGCGGTCCGAAGCCCCTCAGTAACGGAGTGGGTAGGCCGGGTGTTGAGGCAGCTTTCCGTTGACCGTCACGACGCGGACCTGCGGCGAAACGTCTTTAGCCTGGACGTAGCTAATGGTTCCCGGCAGCTTCTCCACCAAGCTCCGCAGCAGGGCTACGTCCGCCACTGCGCGAGGTGGCCGGTTGCCTCCACGGATTTTCCTGTCAATCCAGAAGCGCGCCACCTCGTCGGGACTGAGCTCGAGGACGGCCCGATCGAAGCCTGCCCGGTCAGGCGTCCTCGGCGGCTGATTCAATGGAATGACCTTGCTCCCATTGGTATCTACGCTGCGGTCGCCGGTGAAGGTGTGGCGCAGGTCTTCGAGCGAGATGTTCGTGAGTTTGCTGGTCGACGCAACGATCACGACCAGCGTCACCTGATCCGCGGCTTCAAGGCGGCTTGGCAAAAGCAGTGGCCACGCGCCCGCAGCCAGTGCCAATGCCGCAAGCAGGCGGAGCGCCGTGCGCCTCATCACTAGAACGCCCACGCAGCTTGCGCCCCAAAAAACGGCAAGTCGTCCGCGCCGAGCCCCGTGCTGCCCGTGCCGTCGAATAAGCCAAGCACGAACTCGGCTTTCAGTACCAGGGTTGGAGTAGGTCTGAA
>JAYUYU010000327.1:0-2330 GCA_043752365.1 Myxococcales bacterium
CTCGCGCCAACTGAATATGTCTGCGCGCATTCGCGCCACTCGCGTGCCGGAAGCCCTTCTGCGTCGCTCAGAACCCCGCTATGCCAACAAAAAAGCGCCCGACGTTTCCTTACGGACCGTCGGGCACCTTTACGTTCACCGCGAATTTAGGCAGTCCCTAGCTGTTGAGCGGCTAGACGCCGGGACCAGCCGCGGAGGCTCAGAGGAACGCGCCGCAGGGGATGCTGCCGCGGCGAATGGCGTGAGCGCCGACGGTGTCGTCGTCGCTCCAGAAGAAGGACTTTTGACCCGCGACGCACTCGGCCTCGGGAGCGAACGTGATGCCCTCGTTGTTCGAGTTCGGCAGAGAGGCCGGGCGATCGAAGACGCGGCTGATTCGGAAGCGCCCTACCGTCGCCGAGCCGAGCGCCGTGTCGAGGCGGAAGATCGTGGCCTTGTTGCCGACGGTGTTGTCCGACTGGCCCCAGAGGTAGTTGTTCTCGCGGTCGTAGGCCAAATCCATGATCCCGGGTTGGCCGCTGGCGAAAGTGGCGACACGCACGAAGGCGTTCGTGACGTGGTCGAGCGCGTAGGCGTACACGGTGCCGTTACCCTCGACACCCACGAAGAACAGGCCGCCCCCGTGGTTCGGGTAGTTGGCGGGGTTGTAGGTGGCTTGCGTCGCCTCGTCGAAGAAGCCACCCGCCACCAACGCAGCGTCTGGCACGAACGTAATGGCTTCCAGGCCCAGGTTCGGACCGACCACGGGCAAATCAGCCGTGAGGTTCCAATCGTTGAGGGCGGTGAATTCGGGAGTCAGGCCGCTGCTGTCGAAGCGCAGGATGCTCAGGCGGCTGACGCTGTTGCTGTTGTTGTCGCGCTCGGTGGACACGTAGACGCTGGAGCCGGTCCAATCGGCCTTGGTGACGCCTTCAGTATCCGGAGCGCCGGCGCCGGTGGTGTAGTGAAGTAGCTTGCCGTTGCTCCAGCCGTTCTCGGTGTCGGCCACCCAGCTCACGCCGTTGTACAGCAGCCGGAACAGCTTGGACGGGCTGTTCTGTACTGCCCAAAGCACCGCCGGTGCGCCGGCCGCTGCCGGCTGATAGTTGAGGCCGGACATGTTGGTACCGAAGAAGTTTGCTGGGTCGACGGTCACGACCTCAGCCGTGCCGGGCCAGGGTTGCACGGCTACGTTGCTTCCACCGCTGCCTGCCGCGCCGCCACTGCCGGCAGCTCCGCCGCTACCGCCGGTTCCGCTTCCGCCACTGCCCCCGGCTCCACCGCCGCCGCCCCCGCAATCGTTTGCCGCCCCTTTGGTCGACACGCTGGTGGCAACGAACGCGCCCGAACCGTTGGCGCAACGCCCGTAGGTGATCGCCGCGTGAGCCGTCCAAGCGTACGAGTCGACTGGATTGCTGGCAGCGTCCCAAAGCCGCGCTGAATCACCGCCGCCCAGGCCGAACCCGAGCTGAGCTTCGTCGATCACGTAGTAGGCGCCCGGCGCCAGCAACGTGCCCGCCGGAACCAGGTAAAAGGCGTGCGAGTCGTCGTTGTCTTTGAATTTCCAACCCGAGATGTCGGCGACCGCAGTGCCGGCGTTGTAGAGCTCGGCCCAATCGCCGGGCACTCCGCCGCTCGATTCGAACAGCCGGGGCGCTTGCTACGACGAAAGTCGCATGAATCCTGCAGCGGCCCGTGGGCAGGCACGGCCTCCGTTCAGGGCGGCTCCGATTTTCGAAAAGCAGTCACCGACTTCCGGAGCTGAAAAACCGCCTCGAAAACGTCACGCAAACGAGCCCGTGGTGACGTTGACCAGATTGCGCCGGGCCGATACTCACGTGCGCATGCAGAGGCCGCTTCGCTTCATCTTGTTGGGCCTGTTGGCGCTCGCTTGCGACAGCGAGCCGCTGGACGTGGCTCGCGTCGAGCTGCCGCGCATGCAGGGCAAGTGGTTCGAAATTGCCAAGTTGCCGCGCCCCAGCCAGGCGGGCTGTAGCGGAACCACCGCGGACTACCAGCTCAAAAGTGCCACCGAGCTGCTGGTCGTGAACGAGTGTCACGAGGGCGGCCTGCAAGGGCCCATCAGGCGCGTCGCCGCGCGCGCCGTTGCGACCGACGCTACGGTGCCGGCCAAGCTGTCGCTCGATTTTGGTTTCGCCTACGGCGACTACTGGATCGTAGAAGTCGGCGAAGACTACGAGTACGCAGTCGTGGGCCACCCGTCCCGCGACTATTTGTGGATCTTGAGCCGCGAACGCAGTCTGCCCCAAACCACGCTGGACGGCGTGCTGGCGCGCGCCAAAAATCGCGGTTTTCCCGTCGGAATTCTCAGCTTTACCGAGCAGTGACGG
>JAYUYU010000328.1:0-14690 GCA_043752365.1 Myxococcales bacterium
AGTTTGCGGAACAGCCGGAAAACCGCATCGCGCGTGGTCAACACGGCTGGCACCTCGTTTGCAGTGGAGCTGGAGCATGACGGTCTGGAAGAGTCGCAGCTGTCGCATCGCCTGCTCGCTACTCATGCTGGCAGGCTCGCTCTGGTTGAGCGGTTGCGAAGGCTCCATTTTTGGACCGAGTGGATCTGGCGGAGCGCCAGCTTCGAGCAGCGCAACGACTGGAGCTCCCGGCGCAACGAGCACTTCCGGCGCTGCGGGCACGACAGACCCGCAATCCACCTTCGCCAATCGCGCCGGCTTTCGTCGGTTGCTACGCCGCGAGGTGTTGCAGGCAGCGGCAGAGCTGCTGGGGCTCGGCATAGACGAGGCGCAAGTGATCGCGGCGGGCTACCCGAATGATCTGCCCCGCTCGAGCGGCTACGTTGGGCCGCGGCCGCTGCAGGCAGCAGCCTACGAGGGAATGCGTGATGCCATCGAAGGACTCACGCAGCGCGCCTCGTGGACGAAAGTTGCTGGAGACTGGGCGGTCCTGTGTGCGCCTGGCGTCGCTCCCGCTAGCGCCGAAGCTGAATGCGCGACCGCGCTGGCCCAACGTTTTGCCCGGCGCGCTTTCCGCCGCCCAGCTTCGACGACCGAGCTGAGTGAGCTGACGGGTGCGTACACGAACATGCGGGCCGACCCAACCGACGCCGGCTACGAGGAGGCGTTGCGCGCCGTTCTCGAGGTGGCGCTGCTGTCTCCGCAGCTTCTTTACAACTGGGAACAGCCCGCGGAGGCCGCAGAAATCTTGGACGGAGGCCGCGCCGTGTCGGGCAGCTTTCAACGAGCCGCTCGTCTCGCAAGATTGCTCTGGGGAACCATGCCCGACGACCAGCTGAACACCCTTGCCGACGCTGGCGAGCTCATGCGCGATGAGGTGCTTGCGGCACAGGCGGAACGACTGTTGGCCGATCCGCGGTCTTCCTATCCATTGCATACGTTCGTTCCGGAATGGCTCGAGGTCGGTAGCTTGGAAACAGCCACGAAGGTGGCCGCACCCGACGGCGCGGAGTTGTCTGAACCGCTGCGCGCCGCCATGTTGCGCGAGGTCGACGGGTACAGCGCATACATCGCGGCTCGAGGCGCAACCGTGCGAGGCCTGCTCACCAGCGACGTAGTGATGGCAAACAGTCTACTCGCTACACATTACGGCCTTCCGAACGTCACCGGCAGCGACCTCGCGCCAACGCCCGCGGGGGCCGCCGGACGCGTCGGCGTCCTCACACTGGGCGCGTTGCTTGCGTCGCACTCTGGCAACAAGGAGGCATCCCCGACGCGCTACGGAAAGTTCGTACGCACTCGGCTACTCTGCGACCCAGTCGTTCCGCCGCCCCCGGGCGTGTCCACCGAGCTTCCGCCGGGCTCCAATTCCGCTGATCTTCGTAGCCGGCTGCTGGAGCATAAACTGAACCCAGCCTGCGCAGGCTGTCACGACCGGCTCGATCCAATCGGCTTCGCCATTCTCGAGTTCGACCACTTGGGGCGACGCAGCTTCCCGAGTGCTGACGTGTCCGGGCATGTTGCCGACATCGACACGGAAAAGTCGGCTGCCTTCTCGAACGTTGCGGATCTGGCAAGGCATTTGGGGGGTAGCGCAAAGGTTAGGAGCTGTTTCGTCCAGCAGCTGCTTCGGCAGGTCACGGGCAGCGAAGTGTCGCCCGACTCGCCGACCCTGGCCCAGATGCTGGAAGGCGCGGGCAATGATGCAGGGGACATCAAGCAAGCTGTGCTGAAGCTCGCCACCTCCGACTGGATGCGCTTCCACGACCCCGTGACGCAGTAGCGTGAAAGGAACCTGAACATGCATCGTCGAGACTTGCTACGTGGCGCGGCACTAGCCGGCCTGACTGGCCTACCGTTTCTACGTGCCGTGCACGCGCGTGCTGCTGGTGAGCTGCCGGCACCCAAGCGGCTCGTGGTGCTGATTCGAGCGAACGGCAACGCCACCGAAGATGGGGACTTCAAGCCGCGGACGAGCGGTGCGCTCGTGATCGACCCGGCCTCTGCGCTGAGCCCGCTGAGCTCCCTACAAAGCAAGGTCTCGGTCGTGAGCGGCATGACCCTGAACAACTTCACGGGGTCTTCCGCCTTCGGCACGCACTTGGCCTGGCCGTACGTGCTGACCTGTCGCCAGGGGGTGGCCGTGAGCGATGGTGGTTGGGACGGCGGCGGTGCCCCCTATGGCTACAGCGCCAGCGGCATGAGCCTGGACCAGCACGTCGCCGCCACATTGGGCACGGACACGCCCGTCAAAAGCCTGGTTATCCGTGCGTCTCCGAGCAAGGACATCAACTTCTTCGTTTCCTACGCGGGCGCGCCGGTAGGTGGCCTCCCCAACACATCTCCCACATTGGACAACCCGGCCGCCGTTTGGAACGCGGTGTTCAAAGGTCAGGCGCCTACTGTGGGAACAACCGAATCGCCCGCCAGCGTCCGCCGCCGTCAGGTACACCCTCGAGTGGAAGGGCTGCTACGCGCCTATGGGTCGCGGCTCAGCGGCGACGAGAAGCGCGAGCTCGATGCGCACCTGACGGCAATGCAAGAAGCCGCAGCTCAAATGGGCGGACCGTCGAGGCAATGCGGCCCAGTGGCTCGACCGCTGGAGGAGCAGACTCCCGCGGCGCAGTTCGAGGCGTACTCGACTCTGATGGTCGAAGCGATGCGCTGCGATATCACTCGTGTCATCTCGTTTGCTTGGCCGGCAGAGCCGGGTGCTGGCTACGGCTGGAACATCCCCTCGGACACCAGCAAGACCGCCGAGCCCGATCAGAGCGCGCCAGACGAACACGGCGCTGTTGGCCACATGGACGGCGACAATCGCTCTAGCCGCATAAAGACGGTGGATCGCTGGTACGTGGAGCGCTTCGCGTCCCTGCTCGCCAAGATGGACGCGGTCAAAGAGGGCGACGGCAGCATGCTGGACAATAGCTTGGTCGTGTTTGGCAACCGCGACTCCAATCATCGTGATCACAGCTACGAGGATCTTTGTTGGCTGATTGCGGGCGGAGCCGGCGGCGCGTTCAAGGGCGGGCGGTCCATTCGGTGGGTTTCCGGCGCGCCAGGGCGCACCGAGCGGCACAGCCACTTGCTCGTCACTTTGTGCGCAGCGCTCGGCGTCGACGCCACCGGGTTCGCACGCGATGGCGACCAAAGCCTATCGGAGCTGTTGACCTAAAAGGCGAGACGCCAGGTTTGCAAGGCTCGGAAGCCTCCCTAAACTTTCACGTGAGAGACGCTGCCGGTCACGCCGCTGGCTGCGGCATCGAACACGAGCGGTGCGGTACTGGCGCTGAACTCCCAGGGTCCAGCGGCTCCGGAATCGATGGTGTTGCCGCGCTCGCGCCGGCCCCGGCCGCAGCCGATGAGCCATTCGCGCCCGACGCCGACCCATCCCCAGCGTCATCCGGCGACGGCACGATTTCGAACTGCGGCAGGACACAGCTACTGGCCACGACCGTGAGCAGCAGCGCGGCTCTTCTCATTGAAACGTCCCCGCAATGGCGGCTCCATTGGTCGAAACACGTAGCCACAAGCTGCCACCCCCAACCTGCTCAGCGGGACTGCGGGCGGTGACCAGCACGACGACGCCCGTGGTCGCCAACGCAGCGCCGGCGATCAGGCTTAGGCCAGAGATGGTCCGAAACGCGCCGTAGGAGCTCACCGCGTCGGTCTGGTCGGGCAGGCACTGAGTGCCTTTGCAGCTTCCTGAATGCTCAAGCTGCGACTTCTTGTTGACCGCGATGATGCCGGTCGTTGCCCCGAGTATGACGCCCGCGGCCCCGACGCCGATCAGCGTGAAGGCCGCTATCCGTCGAGTGTCTACGGGCTTCCCGGGTACAACATTCGCAGAGTTTGTCGCGGGCGCACCCCTAGGCTGCTCGGCAGGCGTCGGAGTAGCTCCCGCAGCGGCTCCGGCTTGCGCGCCGTCGCTGGGCGACAGGTGAAGTCGAACCTGTCGTTTCGGACCGACCGCCAGCGTCACTTGCTCGCTGCCGCGGAGCGCGCCCGCACGCGCAAAGATCGTATGCGCGCCGGGGTTGACGGTGATCTCTTCTCCGAGCAAAGCCGAAGAGATCGGCTCGCCATCGATGGTCAGCTCGACCTCCCCTTCGGGCTGCGAAGCGAGCGTGATCACGAGCCGGGGGATGCGCGGCAGCAACGCATCGAGCTCGGTCTTGGCGTCGCGCATTGCTTGCTGCTGCACCGGGGCGTCGCCGCCTTTGGGCTCGAGGGTCTGAACCTGACGTAGGCGCTCCGCCGCCTCCACCCAGCGGTCGAGCTTGACCAGCGCGCGCGCCGACCACAGTCCGAGCGACGGAACCTTGAGCACATTATAGGCCTTCTCTAACTTCGCCGAAGCGGCAGCGTAGTCCCCCGCTTGATAGCTATCCACTCCGGAATAGCCGAGCTCACGCGCCGCCGCCCGCGAGCTGTCTTGGGCGGATTGCGCCGTGGCGCTGCCGGACCAAGCCACCACCAATGCCACCACGAGCAAGCTCTTCAGATGCATTCGCCCTCGTCCCAAAGCTACGGTTTATAGTGAGAAAGAGTGCCGATGACGCCGCTGCCGTCGACGAAGAACTCGAGTGGCGCGGTCCCATCGCCAAACTCCCAAGGTCCAGCGACGCCCGAGTCGATGGTGATGCGGTCGACCCAAACTTTGGCCGTATGCGCTGGAGTTCCCAAGCAGCAGCTGACCTCAAGCTGGAGCCTGGCGCTCTTATCGAAGCCACCTTCGGTAGGAACTTCGAAGATGAAGTCCTCGAGCGGCCCCAGGTTGTTGGCGCCTGCGCCGAAAGACTGCCCGATGCTGTTGACGACGCTGACATACAGCGCCTCCGTGCGAGAATGAAAAGAGCGGACCGTGATTTTCGCTCCCGCCAAATTCACCGTTGAGTCGAAAGAGATGAAGTAGCGAACGCGCTGACCTTCCGCGGTGAACGGTACGCTAAGCTCAGCACAACCAGTCGGACAGTCGACGCAGCTCTGCTCGACACAGCTTGCCGGTCCGGCACACTCCTTACAGCTGCCGCAGCTGCGTTCGTCGTTCAGGTCGAGGCAAACGTCCCCGCACAAAATCTTGCCAACCGGACACGCGCACTGTGAATCCCTGCACAGCCCGGTAGGACAGTAGACAAAGCATCGGCCGCAATTCAGCGGGTCGTTCGTGGTGTCTTCGCAAATGCCGTCACAGTTAGTCCGAGGGCTCGTGCACGAGGCGGCAGCGCCGCCAGCGCTGGCATGGCCGTCGCCCGCCGCGCCCGGCAACGAAGTGTGGCTTTCACCAGCGTCGCCTTGCAAAGGCCCGGTACCGCCATTTCCGGCTTGAGCCGTGCTGCCCATGCCGCCGACTGCCATCGGCGAAGCGCCGGTCCCCGCAACGGAACCTCCTGCTCCTTCGTCAAACGACGGAACGATACTGAACTGTGGCAGCGTGCAGCTGCTCGCGAGCGCTATCAGCCACGGCGCCAAGCGACCCTTCCAGTGCATGCGCCCCAAGATCAAACATCAGCGCGCCCCCGGATCAAGACCCCGGGCAGCTTTCCTCTGCCAGCCAGTGACTCCGAACTTTTTGGACCGTTTGAATGCGGTCAAGGTACGGCTCAGGTCACGGGCGTAGTCCGCAGATGAAACACGCGACCTGAGCACGTAAGCCGTTCGAGCTGCTGCCTTGGCGCTGCTGCCTTGGCGCTACGGCCTTCAGCGGCTAGTTGGCGGCGCCCTCGGGGCTTCCGCCGACGGTCATGCCAGCTGCCACCGGCGCCGGGCTAGAACCATCACAACGATCGTTGATGAAGCTCTCTAAGACCACTTTGCGCCTGGGCAAAAAGGTTGCGGTCAGCGCCGGCGAAAGCGCGCTCTGCTCATCCACGTGCACGAAACCGTTCGTGCTCGGCCAGGTAAGACCTCCTCCGAGCGCGAGCCCGTTGGACACCTGATGACAACCCGCGCAGGTCTGCGTCGTCGCTCGTTCGAGGACGTTGTTGACGGTGAGCGTGGAACCGATGCTCGTCAGCTTCTGTTTGATGGCGTCGCGGGTCGCAGTGTTCGTGACTCCGGCAGCGGAGTAACGCACCGCCTGCGCCTGCGAAATGCTCTCGAACTCGTTGAAGTTCGCGCCTATCTTCATCTTGATTAGGTTGACGTTGCCAGCAGCCAAGAGCGGAACCTGATTCAGGAAATTGGTTACGAAGGCGCTGCTCCTGGCGTGGCCGCCGCCGAACAGCTCCTCCGCCGGGTTCTCCTTGACCGTGACATGCTCGAACGAAAGAGCGCAGGTGGTGGTGTCCGTGGGCGTTGCGCACTGGCGCCGAAGCTTGAACTCGCGCAAATGCCACTCCGCGAAATTGACGAAAAAATTCGTGCGAATCTGCCCGGCGGTGCGTTGAGTCTCCGCTTGCTGCGCCAGTCCGTAGTGAGCGGCGTTCACCACGGGCGCGAAACCCGGCACGGCTCCGCCCGTGAAGTAGAACTTCTCGAGCTTCGTCGCACGGCTGGCTGCACTCGCGTCCTGCGAGAGACCTTGCCAAAACTGGGCGACCGGCAAACAGGCATCGAGCCCCAGGGCCGGCGTGGGATTGGGCAACGCGGCTTCGAAAATCAGAAAGGCGCGACCCGATATCGAAGGGTTGGTCGAGCTCATGGCATACACGATGCGGTATTCACCGCACGTGGCGCCGCTGGCCGGAGCCAGATCAAAGCGATTCATGATCGCCACCGGTTGGAACTTGACCGTTGAAGCAGCGGCGAACGGGTTGACCGTCGACAGCAGCAGCTCATTGGGTCGCGGACACGTCAGCCCGTAGTCGTTCGGGTCGATGTTGGCGTCGTCGCAGTCACCCGCGGCGGCTGACGCCCCGAACGTTTTCAGCCAGCGCTGATAGATTCCAACGTTCGTATCCGTGCTGGCCACGTTCGCCGTGGTGCGAATGCGGGTCATCGTGCGCGCAAACCCGAATTTTGCCAGCGCGGTGGGCTCGACGATGGCCAAAGAGCGAGCGGTGTTGGTCCCGCTCACATCCGGGCACGCCAGAGCCTGCCTGACTTGACCCGGATCTTCACCCTCCTGCCCGGCGCCGTCATCGCCGGAGCAAGCACTCAACGCACAAGAAAAACCCCATAAAACCCGCCAATTTGTCTGATTCATCTGCGCCTCCCACTAGCTAGACCTACCAACCCAAGCGCCTCATCGTTGCCATTGAAGCGAGTTTCTTCTAGCCGACCTGAAGCGCGCGCTCCAGCATTTCAACGCCGAACCTGCAACAGCACGAGCAATTTGCCCCAGGCTCGCGAGCCTAACGAAAGCGCGAGAGCGGACGTAGGCCTGCTCCGTGTCCCTTCGCGTGAAACGCTTGTCTGCAAGAACTCGACGCATGCGCGGCTACTTGCGGAGGGCGGCGCTTGTCCCCGTGCTTGCGACCGTGACGACCCTTGCTCACGCCGGCCCTAAGCAGGGCGATGGTTTGCAGACCGACAGCTTGAGCATGTTGCTGGCAAGTCGTGACTACACGACGCACACCGACAGCTCACTCAGGAACGTCATCAACGTCTCGGGCAACGTCGGCCTGCACTACTACTTCGTGGATCGCGTTCGCGCCGGCATGAGCCTGCAATTCACCGAGCGGCTTTGGCCCGCGCCGCCCGCGGCCAGCAGCCGCTTTCAGCGCTTTGCGCTGATGCCGCAGCTGGGCTGGAGCTTCTACGATCCGTTCTACACCGCGCTGATCTTTTCGTACGCACCGCGCACGCTCGGCCGAGCCATCCCCGACCTGGCCGTGCTGGTGGCATTCGGCGTGTCACTGCCAGTTACCGAGCGGATGAAGTTCACGGTCGCCCTGGACGTGCCGTTCGCGTTCCTGCACCACCGCACCCTGGGCCTGGTCGCGCTCATGGGCGTCTCGTTTCGGCTCTGACAGGCAGCGGCCCCAGCGCCGCGCTTTTCGCGCAGCCGATGTAAGATAGGCGACTACCGCTCGCTACGAAAAGACATTGGAGAGACATCCGAGAACGTGGATCGAAGGCAACGGTGCGCTGAAGCATGCAAGCCTGCAGCATGGCCGGATCTCGGGGTTACAGCGTATTGCTACAGCACCTTTTGCTCGCCAGCGCCTTGGCCGCCGGTTGCGACTCGCCCAGTGACACTGGACCAACCGAGACCGCGCAGAGCGGTAGTGGTCAAGCCACCGGCGCGAACGCGAGCGGTGGCGCTCCCAACGGAGGAAGTGCCGCTATGGGCGGCACAGGCGTCCCGGCGTCTCACCAGGGAGGCGAGGTGGGCGAGGCCGGTGCGACTTTCAACGGTGGCGCTAGCTCGGGGGCCGGCGGCTCGGCTAGCGGCGGCAGCGCCGGCTCGAGCGGAAGTGGCTCGGTGGAGCCTTGCTCCTGGAAGTCGCCGGGCCAAAGCTCGCTAGCTGGCAAGTACACCGCACACTTTCCGATTGGGGCGGCCGTAAGCGGCTGGGATCTGCAAAATCAAAGTCAGATTCTCACCAACGACTTCAATCATTTGACCGCAGAAAACGCCATGAAAGCTGCGGATATTCAGCCGACGGAGGGCACTTTCGATTGGGTGCAAGCGGACGCTATCGCGGACTTTGCGCGCCAGCACTGCATGAAGCTAACCGGGCACGCTCTCTTGTGGCACCGCCAAGCGCCAGGTTGGATGTTCAAGGGCATCGTGGCCAAAGACGCCGCCAGCTTGGAGACGCTCAAGGCACGGCTGAAGGCGCACATCGAAACCGTAGTCGCTCGCTACGCAGACGTCGTCGATAACTGGGACGTCGTGAACGAGGCCATTAGCGACGCGGACGCCAAGACTTATCGCGACGGCGCCGAGGGCTCCAAGTGGTTCGAGCTATTTGGTAGCGAGGAGTACATCTACTGGGCTTTCGTTTATGCGCGTGATGCGCTAGAGGCCACGGCGCCCGGTAGCGCGAAGGGCAAGCTGTATTACAACGAGTACGTTCTGACCAAAAAGGCTGACAAGGTCTTGAAGATGCTGGCCTGGCTCAAAGGCAAAGGCGTCGAGGTGGACGGAGTCGGCTTTCAAAGTCACGAGCAGCTTGCGTGGCCCGCTATTGCTGATTTGCAGGCTGCCTTCGACAAGATTAGCGCCGCAGGCTACAAGCTGAAGATCAGCGAGCTGGACGTGACGGTCTACGCGGATTACGCCACGGGCGCTTTCGACCCCGAGCCGGAAGTGCCGTTCACCGCAGCGCTAGAGACGAGGCAGGCCAAGCGCTATGCCAACTTGTTCGCGCTTTACCGCAAGAACAAGGCCATCATTACCAGCGTCACCGTGTGGGGCATATCGGATGACCGCACTTGGCTCGACAACGAGCCCGTGATGGGGCGCAACGACTACCCGCTCCTCTATAACGATGCCCACGAGCCCAAGGTCGCGCGCAGCTCGATCATGAGCTTCTGACTGCAGCAGCCGCCATTTGGCTCGACCTTTGTCGAGCCCACCGCAAATCGTGGTAATCCGCTCAGCACCCACCAGGAGGTCACTTGAGTCGCTCACTATCGCTGCGCATCGCTGCCATTCTTTCGCTCATCACCTGTGTAGGTCACACCATCGGCACCTTCATGCCGGTGCCGGCCGAGCAAGCGCAGATGCACGCGACCATCGCCACCATGAAGGCGACCCTGGTGCCCATGCCGGTCGGTGAACCGCGGAACTACATGGAGCTTTTCGATGGCAACAACATCTGCACCAGCCTCTGCCTGCTCCTGTGCGCCGCGTTGCTTTTTTCCGTTGCACGCGCGGCGAACCAGCCAGTCGTGAACCGCGTTATCACGCTCACAGCCTTGGCTCTGGTAGGCATCTCCGTCCTCAGCTTCCGCTATTTCTTCCCGGTCCCCGGCGTATTTACTGGGCTTGCAGCCATGCTGGCGCTCCGCGCTCTGGCGCGATCGCCCGCACCGGCCTGAGCCCGCGCTTGAAGCACAACGCGAGGCCGGCCCAGAGAACACGCTCGACTAGACTCTAGTATGCGCGGCAGCCTGCGAATGTTGTAAACAGCGGCAGTCATGTCCGCTATCGCGCGTCGCGTCGTCCAGTCCTCCGCCTTCCAGTACTTCATCACCGGGGTTATCGCGCTGGCAGGCGCGCTCGTCGGCGTCGAGACGTCACCCGCCGCGGTCGCCGCATTTGGCGATTGGCTGCATGCGCTCGACCGCCTCGTCCTCGCAATCTTCATCGTCGAGATCGTCATCAAACTAGCGGCGGAGGGCAACCGGCCTTGGCGTTACTTCCACGACCCCTTCAACGCCTTCGACTTCGGCATCGTTGCAGTGACGCTGCTCCCGTTCGGCGGTCAGTACGTCACCGTACTGCGGCTGCTTCGCCTGCTGCGGGTGCTGCGCCTTGTGCACGCCTTGCCACGGCTGCAGATTCTGGTGAGCGCGCTACTCAAGAGCATTCCCTCCATGGCGTACGTTGGCGTGTTTCTGGCGCTGCTGTTCTACGTCTATGGCGTCGCCGGCGTTTTCTTGTTTGGCCGCAACGATCCCAGCCACTTCGGCTCGCTTGGCGTTGCCATGCTCACGTTGTTCACGGTCGTCACGCTGGAAGGCTGGGCGGAGCTGATGTACACGCAGATTTACGGCTGCAGCGTGGCGGGGGAGGGCCTGGCCGCCGAGCTTTGCAAATTGCCCGAGCCTAGCCCGCTGGCAGCGCCGATCTACTTCATCACCTTCATTCTGTTCGGGACCATGATTGTGCTGAATCTGTTCATCGGCGTGATCATGAACAGCATGCAAGAAGCCGCCACCGAGACAACCAAGGCCGAAGCGGCCAAGCTGCGCTCGGCCCAGGGTACTGACGGCAGCGACGACTTCGCGCACGAGCTGCTCCAGCTCCAGCTCGCCGCACAACAAATCGCCGATCGGGCGATGGAACTTCAGAAGCGAACCCGAACCAGCAGCGTCAGCTAGCTATCACCCAACGGCCAGCGAGACCGCGCCGAGCGATTGTTGCGCTACGGGCATCAACTCGTTGCCGTAGGCCTCATTGTTGTCTGGGACGAACCGCAGCATGGTGCCCGCGATGAAGACCCTTCCAGGACTCGCCCTATACATCGCGCTCACCGGTCTTGCTTGCGACAACGAACCAGCCAAGGGCAAAACTCACGCAAAGGTTTCGGAGCCTGTCGCGGCGGCCACACCTGAACCCAATGCTGCGGCGGCTGCGGTTACCTACGCCTTCAGCGAAGTGGGGTCGAGCTTCGAGTTCGTCGGCGCCAAGGTCACCGCTAAGCACGACGGAAAGTTCGGTGCGTTTCGCGGCACCGTGCAGCTCGTTGACAATGACGCAACCAAGAGCCGCGTGTCAGCAGAAGTCGATTTGGGCTCCCTGACCGCAGACAATCCGAAGCTCACCGGCCACTTGAAATCTCCCGACTTCTTCAACGTCGAGAAGTTTCCAAACGCCACCTTCAAGTCGACGTCCATCCGAGCTGGAGGCGAGGGCGGCGCGACTCACACCGTCACTGGCAATCTCGACCTCCACGGCGTGACTAAGCAGATCTCCTTTCCTGCTAAGGTCACGACCAGCGCGGACGCCGTGAATGTCGACGCCGAGTTCGCCATCAATCGTAAAGACTTTGGCATCGTCTATCCAGGCATGGCCAATGACCTGATTAAAGACGAGGTCCTGCTCAAGCTTAAACTCAACGCCAAAAAGGGCTAGTGGGCGCTGGGCGCAAAGCCTGCACTTGACGCGCAGCTCGGCGCCGACTCGCGTGGAGTGGGGATCGAGACCTCTGCCCTATTCGGTGTAAACGAGCGGATAGCCTGGATCACCCGGCAATTTGCCGTTTATGCGAACGATTCGAACGTTTTTTGCGACCTGCGCTGCACGAGCGTACGAAATTGCCCCTGGCAAGCGCGGGACGAGGCGCAGCAAGAGTGCCGCGGACTCGAGCGAGCGCGGGGGGCCAGACAGACCACGGATCTTGCGATCGATCCAGAACCGGCTGACTTCGTCCGGTTCCATGCCCAGCAAGGTGCGGTCGAAACCGACACGGTCGGCTGAGCGGGGTGAGTGATTGAAGGGTATGAGGCGCTCTCCCGATTTGTCGTTGACCGCTCCTCCAGCAAAAATCCGACGGAGATCGGCCATGCTCAGGTCGGCAATGTCCGTCGTCGGTCCAAGGACGACCACGAGCGAAACACGTTGAGCGGCCAGGGCCGTGCGTTCGGTGCCTTGCGCCAATAGCAACAGCCCAGCGCTCAGCAGGGCGAGGGTGAAGCTTGACCTCTTCATCAGAACGCCCACGCCGCCTGCATGTCGAGGCCCTGAAGGGTGTTGCCCGCGAACCCCTGCGGTCCACCACCGGTGAATGAGCCGCGTGCATACTCGACCTTGAAAACGACGCGCGGTTCTGGACGGAGATTGAGGCCCGCGGTCAGTACGGTTACCTGTTCGGCCAAGCCCAGTGACTGCAGCTGCGGTTCCGCGCTGTACTCGAATTTGGCGTAGGGCATGATGCCAAAAAACGGTAGCCGGTAGCCGCCGAGTACGTAGCCGCCGAGGTTGCGTTTGTCCGGCTGAAGCCCGCCGTCGCGCCCGCGCGGCCTACCGCGCGCGGTGTAGTGGCGCTCGTTGACGAGCCACTCGGTCTGGACGTGGACGCCACGCCAAACCCAGCGGAAGTCCGCGGCATAGCTGGCTTCATCGTATTGTTCGACTACGTTGAGCCGGCTTTTCGGCTTCCCGCTAACGAAAAAAAGCTCGTTGACGCCGGTGGTGGAGCGTCCTCGGTACATCGTGGCGCCCAGCGTTGCGTCGCCCCAACCATGAAAGGTGAGCGAGAGTCGCGCGGTGACTGCCTTGTTGCCGTCGAGATCCTCGAACGGTACCTGGTCGACCCGCCCGTTCGAAACCCCCAACGCATAGCCGAGGTCGTAGTCGCCAAACAGCGGCTTCGTTCCTTGAGCCAGGAACCCGACTTGAGATGCCGGTAGCAGCTCGGCGCCGATGATGAACGGGGCGGCCACACCGATGATGGTTGGTGAACCATGGTCGACGTTCCAGACGCCGTAGGGCGTGAGCCAATGGCCTGCTGAAACCGTGAGGAACGTAAATGGGTTGTACTCCAGAGTAGCCCGCTCGAGCATGATCCCACCGACGGCTTGGCTCCGACTAAAGTCGGTGTAATCTGCTACCTGGTTGTCCTGGCGTGTCGCGAGCGCGCTGGCGAGGCTCGTGTCTGGGGAGCCGTGCGGCAGGTAGGTGAAGCGCACTTCGGCCAGGGTGCGCCAACGCTCGCTCAACTGTGCATCGAGATACAGGTTCAAGTTACCGACGAAGAAGCTCGGTCGGCGATTCAAAAATTGAAACCAGGGGCTGTCGCCCGGCACGAAGAAGTGCCGGTAACCCACGTCCCCGAAGCCATAAAACTTGAGCAGCTGGGAAGGCGTCGCCGCCTCGAGCGCTCCCGCGTCTTCGTCGGTCAGCGTCGTTGACGCCTCCAGATCGGCGGCTGCTTGCTCGGCTGCCTCCGTGGGGTCCACCATAATAACGTCGGTCGCGGCAGCGGGTGCCACTTTGAGCTCAGACGGCGTCTCGGCCGGGGTCGTGGCGGAGACACCTGTCGTTGGTGGTACGGGCGGCGCGCCCTGTGCACGCCCCGCCGCTGGCAAGGCTAGCGTCATCGCCAGCGCGCTGCCGGCCAGCCAGCGCGCAGACAAGCTGGCCCTCCCGACTAACGTCCGAATGCGCATCTCAGTTCACCCTCGGAATCAACGTACCGCCGCCCGGGCATTCGCCTGCGCCACCAAGCTCTGCGGGGGGCAAGCATAAGGACTCGCCAATGAGTTGAACGTCACAGCATACCCAGTCGCCAGGGCAGACGTCAGGGTCGGCCTTGCAGTCGTTCTTGAGGCATGCGTGCGCGAGCACGGTTTCGCAGTACGACGCTTCGAAGTCGACGCACTCGGCGCTGCTCTGGCAACTCACTCCGGCACCGACCGGTGGGCGCTCGCAAAAGCTGGGGCTCCCCCTGAGGTTGCACGAGTAGTCATTCGTGCATTCCGCGGACGCGCTGCAATCGGGTAGCGTGCAGTAACCACCTCCAGCAACGGGGGCACAGTAGGAAAAGGCGGGGGCTGCGCAGTCGCTGTCCACGGTGCAAGGCTCACCGAGGGCCGCCGTGGGCTCGCACGGCACAGCGGCGTTGCTGCGTCCAAAGCCGGGTGCGCACTGACATCCGTCGAGCGAGCCGACTTCATTTTCCGAGCACTTGATACAGGCGTTGCCGACCAGCCCGTAGTCAGACTCGCACTCACACCTGGAACCCCGGAGTACCTGATGAGAGCCACATGGCTGGTCGACGTCGACCAAGCATGCGCCAACCGCGAAGTTGGCGAGCGCCAAGCCTAGCAGGGGAAGGATGGCGAAAAGCTTGACTGTAGACTTTGGCACGATGCGAACTCCGGCTTCGACGGGTCGGTGCACCCCCGAATGATCCTTCACCTTACGGCGCGTAGCCCCTTAAATCAAGCGAGCCGAGGCCGTCAGTCATCCCAAGCATCCCAAGCATCCCAAGCATCCCAAGGCAGCGCGTTGAGCCGTCGTGACGCTTGGCGTACGCTTCGTTGTTCGGGTCGAGCGCCGACACCGCCAGCCTGCTGCGGCTGCCGGGCGT
>JAYUYU010000329.1:0-2327 GCA_043752365.1 Myxococcales bacterium
GGTAGTCGCGCCGCCCCAGGAAATAGCCGTCGATGCGCCGCGACATCTCGGCGCTATTCGGGCGGTTCGACGCCAGTCGCGCGTAGCTCTTCACGCAAAAGCTCGATTCGCTCGGTGAAGGTTCCGGCGATGTCCGGGTCGAATTGCGTGCCGGAACAGCGCACGATCTCGCTGACCGTGACCTCGTGGGGCAGCGCGCGGCGGTAGGCGCGGTCACTGGTCATGGCATCGTAGGTGTCGGCCACCGAGATGATGCGGGCGATCAGTGGAATGTCTTTGCCGGCCAAGCCGAGCGGGTAGCCGCGCCCGTCCCAACGCTCGTGATGCAAGTGCACGCCCGGAATGACCGGGCCCAAAAACTTGATCGGATCGAGAATTTCACGGCCGTAGGCCGGGTGGCGCTTGAACACCTCGTACTCCGACTGCGTGAGCTTGCCGGCCTTGTTCAGGTTCATCACGCAGCCAATCTTGCCGATGTCGTGCATCAACGCCGAGTGGCGCACGATCTCGATCTGGGCTTCGTCGAGGCCGAGCCATTTGGCCAGGTTCACGGCGTAGCGCGCCACTCGCTCGGAGTGGCCCGACGTGTAGCGGTCCATCTTGTCGATGGTGCGCGCCAAGCTTTGGATGGTTTGCTGGAAGGTTGCCTGCAAGTCTTCGTACAGCCTGGCATTTTCGATGGCTGCCGCTGCGCGCGAGGCGATGATCGAAAGCAGCTTCCTTTGCCCTTCGTCGAAGCGGCGGCTGGCGGTCAGCGACACGGTGCTCACGAAGCCGAGTAGCCGGTCGCGCATTTTGAGCGGCACGATGATCAAGCTCGAAACCTGGCGCGACGGATGCGCCGCGAACATTTCGCGGGCGCGGGCGCCGTGCTCGATGATGGGCCCGGCGGCGAGCCGCTCGGTCACCTTGGCTGGGTCGAGCTCGCCCAGCTCTTCGCCCTCTTCCAAAAGCGAGCTGTAGTTCAAGCTGCGCAGCGCGAAATTGCCCTCGCCGTCGGCGAGCCAGGTCATGACCAGGTCGCTCCGCACCTCCGACAGGGCGCTCTCGGACAAGGTCGAAACCACTTCGTCGAGCGACAGGCTGGCCGCGATGGCTTCGCTCACCTTGTACAGGGACAAGGCTTCGCGCAGCCGTAGGTTCTCGGCCGAAAGGCGGCGCTTCTCGAGACCGCGCTGCACGATGTGCACGATCTCCTCTACCTTGAAGGGCTTGAGGATGTAGTCGTAGGCGCCGCGCTTCATCGCGTCGATGGCCGTCTCGACCGTGCCGAAGCCAGTCATGATCACGGTCAGCGTGTCGGGGTGAACCCGCGCGACTTCCTTCAGCAAGTCGAGTCCGCCCATTTTGGGCATCTTCAAGTCGCTGATGACCATGTCGTAGCGCGCGCGCTCGAGCTCGGTGACCGCACTGGTCCCGTCCTCGGCCGTACGCACGATGTAGCCTTCCATACCGAGGAAATCGGCGATGATGTCGCGGATGAACTTTTCGTCATCAACGACGAGGACCCTGGGACGGTCCTCGGGGTGACCAGACTCGAGCGCAGTCATTCTTGGTCGGGGGGTGCTCTCACTAGAATAGCCCAGAACGCCACCGCATAGCGCGAGGGCGGCCGCCGCTCGCGGGCTTTTGTCGGATTGCCCCGCGTTGGGGCAATGAATCCGTTCCCCGCCTCGTCTAGGCTCGGCGGCCGGCGGGCAGCGGCGAGCGGCGCTCCGGAACCGGGGACCGGCGGTCGGAGAGCAAACCGCCCAGCGAGTTTCGGGGCGGCGCGGTGTCGTGCGTCTTTAAGTAGTGCAGGTTGAGCCCGTTGATCAGGGCGTGCGCCAGCATGGCGCCGAGCAGCGAGCCGCTCAGCCCGAAGATGGCGCCCAGTGCGAGCCCCACGACGCTGGCCCAGGCCACCCAAACCCAGCGACTCGGGCCGCTGAGCTGGGCGTGAACGACGCCAAACAGCAACGCCTGCGGCAGCCAACCGAGCCACGGCATCAGCAAGCCGCGAAAGACCAGCTCTTCGGCCAGCGCGGACAGGCCTGCAATGACCGCAATTCCGGTGCCGTCGAGCCGCAGCGTCATGGGCCGGAGATCGCGGTGGAGGTTCCTGGCCCAAGCCACGTTTTGCACCAAGACCCGCGTGCTCACCACCACGGCGGCCGCGAAGGCTGCGCCCAGGACCAAGCTGAAGGCATGCGCTTCGGCGCCGTCGAGCGGCAGCCACGGCGCTCGATACGATACTAGCCAGCCGAGCTCGAAGGTTCGGCCGATGGCGAGCGCACCCATAGCGATGAGCGCATACGCTACCGAGGCTCGGCCCCAGCGGAACATAC
>JAYUYU010000330.1:0-2325 GCA_043752365.1 Myxococcales bacterium
GCTTATCGGGCGGGAAGTAGAAGCGGATGTGCCCAGCGTCGACATACTCTTCCACGTCACCGTCGGCCGCTTCAGGACCGCCGCATGCAGTGGACAGCAAGCAAATCCAGCCAATTCCCAACAACCGGCGCATGCCGTGCATCCTACGTCGCTCGGCGGCGGTCACGCTACCTCGTCATGAGGCTCGAGGCGGTGTTCAGCAGCGGAGAGTGAGTGGGCGCGGGCGTGGGGAGCGCCGACGGTGTTCTAAGTCGTTTTCCTTGCCTGGGTTTCCCATTGTGCCAGCTCGCGCGTGCCGCATCCAGGCCGGGGCCGGCGGCAAAGCCGCCGGTGCTTGCTGGCGCGCGCAGGCAGTCTGGACCCGGCTCGCGCGAGCTGGCGGCGGGATGGACGGGCGTGCGCGTTCAGCGCGCCTGAAAGGGAAACATGCTCCGCCTTTATCCAATCGTTGCTTGGGGTGTTGAAGCAGTTGCAGCCGGCGTTACGGCGCATTGAGGCGCAGGACCGGGACTTGGGGCGGCAGTTGCGACGCGCTAGTGCGTCCATCGCGCTGAACCTTGGTGAGGGCATGTACAGCCGGGGGCACAACCGGCACGCGCGCTATCACACCGCGCTTGGCTCTGCGCGCGAGACGCTGTCGTGTTTGGAGGTTGCAGCGCTGTCCAGCTACCTGGAAGAGGACGCGCAGCTGTGGGACCAGCGGGATTGCATCGTCGGCACCTTGGTGCTGCTCACCAGGGCACAGCGGTGCTCCATGGACCGCCGCACATTGGTACGGCGGCCCGTCCGCCAGCCAGTGCTCGGCAACGCGGCGGAGGCCGCGCTCATCGTGGCCGCTCTTGGCTAGCTCCGCTTCTTGCGCGAGCTACGGAGTAGTGGGACAGCCGATGTCGCGTCGTTTCGTGAGAAAGCACAGGGCATTACGCGGCTGCTCCCAGCGAGCAAGGAGTGTTGATTCGTAGTGTTCGCCCTGCAGGTTGCAGCTATTGAGCGATAGCTCGAAGGTCGCCAAGGTCTTGGGATTACCGTCGCGGTAAGACCACACGGCGGCCCGGCTGAAGGTCGTGCCACTTCCGTAGTCTGCGGTGAGCTCGACGAGCTCGGTCAGGCCGTCGTGATCGAGATCGATGGGCCGGAGCTCAACACCGCCGGGCCCTCTGTCGCTACTAGCGATCAGGTGCCCATCCTGCAGCAAGAGGTCGAAGGTCGTTCCATAGCCCTCGGCATGCGCGCCCAGTACACCGCAGTGTCCTGCGAAGAACACGACCAAGGTCTGGCTTGCGTTCGGCTTCGTGAACGAGCCGTCCACAGCCATTTTCACGGTGCTCACGTCATCCTGGGAACCGACGTCTGTTGGCTCCAAGTGTTGGTAGTCGGCTCGGCACCCTGGCGACTTCAGATACTCGAGGAAGAAGGCGTCGATCACAGAATCCTCAGCGGGAAGCAGTGAGCGCGACGTGTCGCGCAGCTTGCCGTCCGAGGCGACCAGGGTCGTGCATCCGCCGCACGCTTCGTCACAGGCCTTGATTGTCGGAGGGCCGTGCGGCGCCGCCGTCGTCTCCGAAGAGCCATCGGGACGTACGACGGACGAATTCGCGCGCACCCGTTCGGCAGTCAAAGACCGATGCGGATGATCGGCGCACGCAGGACTGAAACCAAGAACCACAAGCCCGAGTGCGGGCAGCGCACAAGGAATGGAGAACCCAGGACCTCGCGACAGCATTAGGGCACCGTGCTCTGTATCCACCGCCACGGCCAATCGTAACACGATGTTGCTTATGGCGCGCTGGGGACATCACCTGTGCGCGTGGCTGCTGGCGACGACGTCGTAAGTCGTTTTCCTGGCCTGGGTTTCCCATTGTGCCTGCTCCCACGTGCCGCATCCAGGCCGCGGCCGGCGGCGAAGCCGCCGGTGCCTACTTGCTGGCGCGCGCAAGCAGCCTGGACCCGGCACGCGCGAGCAGGCGGCGAGGTGGGCGGGCGTGCGCGTTCAGCGCGCCTGAAAGGGAAACATGCTCCGCATTTATCCAATCGTGCTTGAGGTGTTGAAGCAGTTGCAGCCGGCGTTACGGCGCATTGAGGTGAAGGACCGGGACTTGGGGCGGCAGTTGCGACGCGCTAGCGCGTCCCTCGCACTGAACCTCGGGGAAGGGATGTACAGTCGGGGGCAGAATCGCCAGGCGCGCTATCACACCGCGCTTGGCTCTGCGCGCGAGACGCTGTCCTGCTTGGAGGTTGCAGCGCTGTCCAGCTACGTGGAAGAGGACAAGCAGCTGTGGGACCAGCTGGACCGCATCGTTGGCACGCTGGTCTTGCTGGTGCGGG
>JAYUYU010000331.1:0-2323 GCA_043752365.1 Myxococcales bacterium
CGGAACTGCGGCGGGCAGCGCCTGCACGCCGAGCAGCGTGAGCGGCAGCGCCCACACCAAGCAGCCGGCGAACATGGCTGCCACCTTGTCCGCGACCGCGACGTTCGACAGCTTCCGGAAAAGCACGTTGTTCACCGCCAGCGCTAGCCCGGACAACACGGCCAGCACGTCGGCCAGGCTGGGCCTTTCCGCGAACACGCGCACGCCGCCCAAGATCAAAAACGCGCCGCCGAGCGCCGCGACCACCGTGAGCTTGCGGAGGGCGTCGACGCGTTCGCCCAAGAGCAACCAACCGCCGAGCACCCCCCAGGCGGGCAGCAGGTAGAACAGCACCATCACGCGCACCACGTCCCCGCTCACGATGGCGCTGGCGAACGCCAAATTCGCCAAGCCGCCGAATGTCGCCAAAAGCGACATGGCGCGCCAGGAGCCACGCCAGGCACCGAAGCGGTAGGCCAACCACGGCAGCGCCAGGGCGCCTACCGAGCCATGCCCCACCAAAGTGACGTTCACGCCCTGCAGGCCGAAGCGCCCAAAGTACTTGAGCGGTATCCAAGTGAGACCCCACACCACCGAGGAGGCCAGAAGCGCCAGCACGGGGTAGAGCGGTCGCGTGCTGGGATACGGGGCGAGTTCGGACATTCGGCGGCCGCAGCCTACTTCGCGAACGGTCGCGGCAGGTTTCGGGAGACCGTGGAACCCGAAAAACCTTGTGCGGCCGCCCGGTGAGGGTTACCGGGCCATGACGTGCTGGCCTCCCCCCTCTCAGATCGCTTCAGTTTGCTCACGGCGGGGCTCGGGCCGCGGGAATGGCGCTGGCTCGGCGCGGTCGCGCTGGAGCACGGCTTGGCGCGAGGCGTGCTCTTGGCCCTGGCCGGTGAAGGCTTCGACGGCAAGCTGCTGGATACTTGGCTGAAGCAGAGCGTGACGGCTGGCTTGCTCGTGTCGGTGGGGCCGACGCGCGCCTTGGCGCTGACCAGCGCTCCGAGCCGTGAGTCGGGCTTTGCGGTGCACCCGGAGCTCGCGCAGCTGGTGTTGCGTGAGCTGAAGCGTCGTGATGAGCTCGCTGCCATCGCGCTCGCCACGCACGGACTCTTGGGCGGGCGCTCGGTCAGCGACTTGGGGTTGGCGTTGCAGCTGGGTGACTACCGCACGTTTGCGCGCCGGTTTTCGGTCGAGCGCTTGCCGCGGCAAATTGCCTTGCGCACGGCAGCCGAGTGGTTGCGCGTCAGCATCTGCGAACCGTTCGACGCCGGCTGGTTGGTGGCGACCTGGGGCGACGAAGCCGAAGCGGTCGCCACGCGCGTGCTGCGCGAGTGCTTGGAGACGGCCAGCCCGTGTCAGGAGCTGCACGCCTGGCTGGGCGCACGCTTCACCGACCTGCCCGAAGGCGACGAGCAGATCGAGCTGGCGGGGCTCTTGTGCGAGCACGCGGTGCTGCGCGGCAAGGTCGACGCCATGCCGAAGTACATGCTGCAGTTGGGCCGCGGCAGCGCGCTGGGGCACGCCGCGGCTTGGGCGTTTTTGACGGGCGACTTGGCCCTGGCGCAGGCGCGTTTAGACGAGCTTTTTGGCGTTTCGTTGCGTGGGCGGGCAGACGCCAGTCGGCGCGGGCCGCTGCCGCAATGTGGCGCCGTGGCGCCGTTGCTAGCGCTGCTTTTGTGCGCGCGCGATAGCGAGGCCGCGACCGCGCTGGCCAAGCGGCTGCTGGCCGTGGGTACTAGCGAGCCCGAGCGCGCCGCCGGCCGCGCCTTCCGCCTTTTATTGCGTTACCTGGAAGAGCCCGAGACGGAGCACGAACGCATCGACGTGCACGCGCTGACGACCGAAGGCTCGCTGTGGGAGACGTTGCTGTTTGCCCACAACGTCGAGCTGCACCAGAAGCAAGTGGAGACGCGGGCGCGCTGGGCGCAGCATTTGGTGCGCCGCGCAGTGCCTTGGCACGCAGCCGGTTACGTATGGATAGCGCAGCAAGCAACGAGCCTGGCCAACGCGCTGAACGCCGACTACGCCGAGCAAGAGCTGGGGCGCTTGGGCGGGCTGCCCAAAAGCGAAGCGAGCGCGCTTTCGATGTGGGAGCTGGTCGCGCCCAAGCCCGAGTGGCAAAAGACGTTGCAAGCGCTGGCTGCCGTCTCCGACACTGCTTCCGAGGCCGCCGAGGCCAGCTTGCGCGCCGTCTGGTTCGTCGACATGGCCGACGGGGGGCTGAGCCGCCCGGCGCTTTCCGAGCTACGCATGGACACCGGAGGCTGGAACCAGGGTCGGCGGCTCTCGCTCAGCGAGCTGTTCCAGTTTCGGGAGCAGCTGCCCAGCGAAGACCAGC
>JAYUYU010000332.1:0-2319 GCA_043752365.1 Myxococcales bacterium
TCGAGCGTCCACGGTCGCTACCTGCGCAACGCCCGGAAGATGCGCCGCCTACCCGCCGGCGCCCTGCCCTCATTGGCCATTTTTGAAGGCCAAACGACCGGGCCGCAGGTTCAAAACGCCCTAGAATCTTCGAGAAATCGGGGCATGCACCAAGGCGAACGGGCTAGCGAAAAACGCTAGCCCGTTCAAGGCAACTTACCACCTGGGTCGCGAGATTATGGATGTAGTCCGAACCCCTAGCGTAGCTAGGTGGGAGACTCTTATTCCCCGGCTTCTGGCTTCCCGGTGAGAAAATCCGGGCTTGCACTCCACCAGAGACTCGTCTCCCGGTTCGATTACTTATCGGGATTCGTTACTACGGACTCGCGCGCCCTGCAGAGGCCGCCGGTCTTGATCTTATGGACGACGAGGGACTCCGTCAACGGCCGCGCCCCCCAGATCGTCCGGACACAATTCCGCGACTTTTGAGGTGACGTCGCCAAAAACTGGGCCAAACCGAGCATTCTTTGCACTTTGGCGACATGATCGAGTCCGGCAGTCACGCGGGTGGCGGTTTTCCCAACTCCCCCAACCCGCATCCAAGCCCCGCCAACCCGGCCACGGGGTCTGGACCTTCAGCGGCCGGCTCGCCGGGCGCACTGAACAGCGGCTCGAAGTCAGGAGCCTACGTCGGCGAAGCGCGCTTCGTGGGCCCCGGGGTGTTGGCGGAGCTCCTGAGTGGGGCCGACGCCGAAGGCTTTCTGACGGTGCAGCTCGACGCTCCGGGCCCCGGCCATCGAGGTCGCTTGGGCGTCCTGATCGAAGCCGCCATCGAGCATGCGCTCGAGCGCCGCGGTGCTTGCCCGCCCGGCGTTGCCGCCGCGACGGACCTCGCCTTGTCACTGGCCGACCAAATGTATCGGGCTCGCCTGGTGGAGCTGCGCGGCGTCGCGCTCGGCCTGGGCACACTGGGTGGTATGGCCGACATCGACCACACGCTCGACACCGAAGACAGCGCAGTCTTGCGCTACCTGCTGACGGCCGCGGCCCTCCACCCGTTGCGTTTGTACCTCAACGCCGGCGATCGCGGCTTGCGCGTCTTCACCGTTCCGGTTGCGCTGCACGACCTGATGCCTGGCAGCGCGCCGCACGCCATCGTGTGCCTCGAGACCGCGCAGCCGCCTTCGGTCGCGCCGGCCGTGGCGCGCAGCGCAGCCGCGATGGAACCGAGCCAGCAGCCGCCAGCCGTGCACCTGAGCGAGCGCGACTTCGAGGACGAGCTCGAGTCGGCCACGTTGGTGCCGCCAGACGTGCAGGTCGCCGAGGCGCTCGCAGCCCGTGAAATGCTTGAAGCGCTCACCCCGCCGCCCAGCTCGGAGTCGGGCATCGACCTGAGCCCGCCCGATTTGGCGGCACTTTCGACGCCCCCGCCGGTTGTCGCCAAAGCCCTGCCCCCGGCCCCCGCCGAAGATGAAGAGCCGTTCGAGCCCAGCCCCATCCCGCCCGAGCCATTCGTGCGCGGCCCCCTCTACGCCTCCGCCGAGAACGATTGGCGCACCTGGGCCGACGAGCTGACGACCGCGCGCGGCCCGAAGCCGTTAAGCGTGATCGAGCGCATGTTCGTGAGCGCGTACGTGCCGTTGGCTGACGCGCTGGCACGCGGTATCGGCGATCCGTCGGCGCGCGAAGTGCTGACGACTTGGGCCACGTCGTTCGAACAAAGCTACCGCGAGGCCTTTGCCGCACTGCGCGTTCGCGGCAAGCGACCCAGCATGGTGCTGGACATTCCAGAGATCGCACTGCGCATCGGCCGCCTACACGGCGCGCGTCGGGTCGAGCTGATTGCAGTCGACGGCATGCGCTTCGATCTCGGCCTGCGCGTCGAGCAGCGTGTGCGCTGGCGCATGGCGCAAGAGGTGGCGCTCACCGAGCGACTTCTCTTGTGGAGCGCGCTGCCTTCGACGACCGACGTGCAACTGGAGCTGTTGGGTCGAGGCCCGGAGGCGCTGAAGACCTGGACGGGCGAGGTTTCCTCGGAAATCCCGGTAGCGCGCGGTCAAAACGCGCGAACGCCCCGACGCGTGAAGGTCGGCCATCGCGACCTGCTCAAGCTCGACCTGGTCGAAGCCCGGCTGATGGAGCCCGGCGACCACGAGGCAGCTCGACTCGACGACTTGGCCGACGAGCTTGCCGAAGTGCTCTCGGCTCAACTGGCGCGCCTACCCGCGCGCACCCTGGCCATCGTGTTCGGCGACCACGGCTTCAAGCTCGGCGCGCTCGACTCCGGCACGACCGCCGCCAAGAGCGGCGGCGCCTCCCCTGAGGAAGTACTGGTGCCCG
>JAYUYU010000333.1:0-6135 GCA_043752365.1 Myxococcales bacterium
GAACCTAGTTTCGATAGCGGCGGCGCGGCGGCTGCGGCCGAGTATGCGCATGCGATGGCCGCCGCTTTGGCTTTCTTCGGGTGAGGGAGTAAAGCGTCGGGCGTGTGATATGATATCACAGCGAAATGATTCAGGAATTCGTCCGCCGGGCACTCAACATTTCCGCCGCGGCGTCGTAGTACTGATCATGAACAAATCAGTCTCGCCCGAGCTCGTAACCGAAACCGTTCGCTTCTGCGCCCAAGCGCTGCGCCGCAAGGCCGCCGAGGTAGAACAAGCAGCCCAAGGCGCTGGGAGCCCCGCGGCCGCGCTCGAAGCGATCCGCGGGTGTCTTCTTGCGGATTCGCTGATGGTGCTCGCCCAGGACCCGCTGCGGATGGCAGCCGAGGGCAACCCCGTACACCCGGACGATATCGCGGACGCGCTGGACGCGTTCGAGGGCGAGGCCGACGCGCTGCGCGTGTTGCTGGCTAGCTGAGCACGAAGCCGCCGGCTTGGCTGCGGTGGACGTTGCCCTTGGGGGCGACCCAACGGCGCGGTTCTCCGCGACCTTGGCGTGCGCTAGCGCCTACCATTGCCCTTCTGCTAGCGTGAGCGGTTATGGGGACTCGGCTCGCAAACGTTGGGCTCTGGCTTAAGCGCACCGCCATCTGCGGCGCAGTCGGCGGCGCCGTTGGAGGGGCGTACGGCGCCACTCAACCCGCAGTGTACCGAGCGGAGTCGACCACTGACTATCAAGTCGCGTTGGAGCGAATTCGGGCAGCGAACCTCGCGCCGCCGCGTCCGGCCTTGAATCTGCCTCAAGCCCATTTGAGGCTGGAGCTAGGGGCAAGGGCTCTCATCGCCGAGGACGAGCGCCGAGCCGAAATGACCCGGGTGGTCGAACGTGCACAACGCGACTGGGACCATGAGCAAGCAAGACGGGAGGAGGATGCCAAGGAGGCCGCCCGTCGTGAGGTCCTGGATGACGGGTGTCGCGAATGCGGTAGTGAGGCAGAATCCAACGCCTTTGGGGGGCTCATGCTCGCCGGAGCGCTTCCGGGAATGATTGCCGCGTGGTTCCTGCTTCTCTACGCGCTATCTGAGATCGCGCGCGCCGTCAGGGGTTCCAGCACCAGCTAGCGGAGGGTCCTGAGCTTGACGGGCACGCGCGTTCTGCGTTGGCCCGAGGCTACCTGCGAAACTGGACCCCGGTAGCAACGAGCCCAAGGCCCGGCCACGCACTCACGCTCTTCGTTGGGAAGTGTTCGTGCGGCGGGTGGGGCTTGTCTTCGTGCTCAACAAGGATCGCGGCGACCAGTACAACCGCAAGGTTGGCGATGCCTGCGGGGTGCACCACGACATGGTGGGCGCGGTTCGCAAGCGACTGGCGGAATCCGCCACCCCAGCCGAGCCGGCCGCCCCCGACCTCGATCGGCTCGTGGCGCGGCTATCCAAGGCGCTGGTGCGCGTCTTTGAGCAGTGGCCGCCAGAGCGTCGGGCCGAGCTTCGAAAGCTGCTAGATGCGGCTGACCGCGAGCCGTGCAAGTAGTACCAGCATCGGTACCAGCGGCCTTTTTTCGTCGTGTCCCGCGATCACGAATCCAGCATGATTTATGGGTCGGGGCGAGAGGATTTGAACCTCCAACAGCCGGCACCCAAAGCCGGCCCTCTACCAGGTTGAGGTACGCCCCGGAGTAGCGAAAGAATCCAAGAGGCGCGGAACTTAGCGTAATGCCCGAGCGTTCGCCAGCGTCTCCAGCACCTTTCGCGCTACCGCACCGGAAGCGGGGCCGGCGAAGTCTAGAGTTGGTGGCTCGCGCGTATCCCGTTGGCCAGGGCTGGCCTATGGTCGGCCCAACGCCATGCAACAACCTGCGATTCAAGCCGCCTTGGACAACCTGGTCGAAGTCATCCGTACGGCGTTGACGGCGGAATTCTTGGAGTACTTCCGGGAAGGTGAAGAGGGGCCGGTCAAAGCCAAGCGCGGCAAGTCCGGGCCGAAGCCCAAGCCATCCAGCAAGGCTCCGCGCGAAAAGGCCGTAAAAAAGCCGACGGTCGCCAAGAAGCCCGCTCGGCGCGCTGCCACGTAGCTTATCGGCGCGCGCGGCGGCCGTTCAGTCCGGAACTGGCTTGAGCGTGACCTCGAGCTTGATTGGCTGCATGCCGGCGGTGACGAGGCGGTCCCAGGGGAAAAAGCCGGCCTTGGTGACGGATATGCGGTGCTCGCCCTCGGGTAGCCGCACGCCGTGGGCGGCGACGTAGCCGAGCGGGCCGATGTACTGCTCGTCGATGCTGACGCTGGCATCAGGCGGCGTTTTTGCGGCGTAAGCTAGGCTGAGCGAAACCGCGGCGCGGGGCTGCGGCCCGCAGCCCCAAGCGCCGAACAGAATCGCGATCACGAAACCAATAACACCGAGGAGTGACAACCAGGGTGTCAGACGTTCGGTGAAGCGTTCGCCTTTATTGATAGTCACCAGGCACCTCCGCTGGGGCTGCTCTCGGCACAATGCAAGGAACCCTCTTCAGCGGAGCGAGAAAAGGAAGAACGATAGCGGAGTGGCCTCATGTGCATCGACCTGTTGGTCTCGCGACGACGCTGCTCACTCCCACTCGATCGTGCTCGGAGGTTTGGAGCTGATGTCGTAGGCGACCCGGTTGATGCCCCTGACCTCGTTGGTGATCCGCGCGCTCATTTTTGCCAGCAGATCATGAGGCAAACGTGCCCAGTCGGCGGTCATACCGTCGCTAGAAGAAACCGCGCGGATGACGCAAGTCTCTTCGTAGGTGCGGTCGTCGCCCATCACGCCGACGCTGCGCACTGGCAGCAGCACCGCGAAGGCTTGCCACAGCGCTTCGTAGAGACCGGCAGCCTTCACTTCTTCTTGCACGATGGCGTCGGCTTTGCGCAGCACGGCCAGGCGCGGCTCCGTCAGGTCACCAAGGCAGCGAACCGCCAGCCCCGGGCCCGGAAAGGGCTGGCGATACAGTACGTCGTGCGGCATGCCCAGCGCTTCGCCAACGCGTCGCACCTCGTCCTTGAACAGCTCGCGCAACGGCTCAATCAGCTTCAGCTTCATGCGCTCGGGCAAGCCGCCCACGTTGTGGTGGCTCTTGATGACGGCGCTGGGGCCCTTCACGCTGACGCTTTCGATGACGTCGGGGTACAGCGTGCCCTGCACGAGGAACTGCGCGTTTTCCACGTGAGTTGCGTGGGCGTCGAAGACGTCGATGAACACGCGGCCGATGATTTTGCGCTTCTTTTCCGGATCCGTGACGCCGCTGAGCTCGTCCAAAAACTGCTTGCGGGCGTCGACCGGGATCAGATTGAGGTGAAAATGCTGGCGCATCATCGCCGTCACGCTCTCGAACTCGCCTTCGCGAAGCAGGCCGTTATCGACGAAAATGCAGACCAGACGATCGCCAAGGGCGCGGTGGCACAGCACGGCCGCCACGGACGAATCGACGCCGCCAGACAGGCCGCAGATTACCCGGGCGTCCTCGGGGACGGCCTCTTTGATCTTGGCGATGGCTTCGTCGACGAAGGAGCCCGGCGTCCAGCTCGGGGACATGCCGGCTACGTCGAACAGGAAAGATTTCAGAATTTCCAAGCCGCGCGGCGTGTGGGCGACCTCAGGGTGGAACTGAATGCCATAAAGCTTGCGCGTAGGGTCGGCGATGGCCGCCAGGGGCGCGTTACCCGACTTGCCGATCGGGCGAAAACCTGGCGGGAGCGAGGTTAGGCGGTCGCCGTGGCTCATCCAGACGTTGAGCTTCTCGCCCGCTTTGAAGCCGCCCAGTATGCCGACGCTTTCGCCGACCTCGAGCTCGGCGGGGCCGTACTCGCGCTCGTTCGAGGGCTCGACCTTCCCGCCCAGCTGGTGCGCCATCAGCTGCTCCCCATAACAGATGCCCAAAACCGGCAACCCCAGCTCGAACAACGCTGGATCGCTTTTGGGTGAATCGGCGCCGTACACGCTTTGCGGGCCGCCCGAAAGGATGATGGCGTTCGGGGCAATGGCGCGAATTTTATCGACCGAAATGGTGCCGGGATGGATCTCGCAATAGACGCTCGACTCACGGATGCGACGCGCAATGAGCTGCGTGTACTGCGAGCCGTAATCGAGAATCAGAACGCTTTGCCGGCTTTCCATCGGGCTTCGCTATCACGTCGGCCCGACAGCGCAAAGCGTGGCGGTAGCTAGCGAGAAGCGGGGGTTTTTCCGCTGCCTGGGGGCAGTGTGCGGGGTAAAGTCCGGGCGACGACCGCGACATCTGGTCGCAACGTTGCCGTGAGCCGGCGCAGGCCGGCAGCGTCCGCGGGCGCGGTCTGCGTGCCTTTCAGCAGTTGCACGAGGCGATAGCGTGGGTCGAGCGCGGCCAAGCGTCGCGCGGTGTGTTGGCGGGCGAGCGCTGCTTCAAGCTCGGCGGGAGTGACGCCGCCACCGCTCGCCAAGCGCTCGAACAACTTTTGGACGCGCGCGAGCGCTTCGGGCTCGCGACCCTCGAAGGCGCTCACTTGCACGACCAGGGCGCGCGCCGCGCTGGTGCCGAACAATAGGGCGCGCGCCGCCCCTGCCAAATCCGGGTCGGCCAGGCTGCGGGAGAGAGCACCGCCCGGAAGATTGAGCAGCTCGGCCAACACGCTGGCTTCGGCGCCCAGCTTGGCGGGAATGCGAAACGCCAAGTAGCTACCCTCGGTAACGGAGCCCGGCGCGAGGCTCAGCTCACCGCGCGTCGCGGGGCCGACTTCGCTTTCGCAAGGCGAGGGGCGGCGCTGATCAGGGGTCTTCAGCCAACGTGAAAGACTGCGCGTCAGAGAGGCGACGTCGCCGGCGTTGGTGGGCGAAAGGATGGCGAGACGGTGCGGCGAGCGCAAAAGCTCACGCTGCCGCGCGAGCACGGCCTCGCGCGAGGCCGCTTGGAGCGAAGTGGCGGTGCCGCGCGGAGCCAGCGCACCCAAATGGCCGGGCGCCAGCGACTCGAGCGTGGCGTCGAGCAGCGGATGGGGCTCGCTGCCAGCCGCTTTCAGCAGCTCGCTGCGCGCGGTAGCCACTTCGAGAGCGCTGGGCGGCGCCAGCAGCGCCTGCCCGAGCGCGTCGCCGAGGCGAGCGGCGGCTTCGGCGTCCGATTCGCCGGGCGCGCGTTCGGCGAAGCCCAAGATGCCTAGCCCTTCGGCGCCGACCCAAGGCTCTAGCCGGACGCCGCGCGTCGCACCCGCCGCAGCGGCGCTGAACAGAACGGCGCTGTGTCCGGCGCTCTCGGCGCGCTCGCTGGCGGCGGCGCACGGCGTCGTCACCAGCGCCCAGACACCGGGTTGCCCGGCTTCGACGCGCAGTTGGGTCTCGAGCGGGGGCGCGTCGGCGCGCGCCTGCTCGACGGCCGCGTCGATGCTGGGCACGAGCGGCGCTTCGTCGGGCGTCGTGAGTGCGACCAGCCTGACCGGTGCGACCTTCGTTGACGGCTCGACCAGCGCGCCGTAAGCGGCGGCGCGGGCGGCCAAGCGAGGATCGGTGGCCGACAGGGCCGTCGCCTCCAGTAGATTCTCGGCACTGGCCTGGGCCAGCGCGAGCTCTGCTTCCTCTTGCATGAGCTGAATGGCGAACCCGAGCCGGCGCGCATCGGGCACCGGGCTGGCGTCGAGGTCGCTGTCGATGCGCAGGCAAGCGCCCAGCGGGTGGGCAGTCGCGACGACGCGCCGCAAGCGAATCCCCCCGCCGAGCGCCGCTAGGCGCACGCCGAGCGCCGCTTTTGCGTCGCCGAGCCGGCGGGCAGCGCTGAGCGCCCGATTGGCGTCGCCGAGCGTCAATGCCACGGAAAGCTCGGCGCGCTGGCCCCGGCGCACTTCGGTCACGTCGCTGGTGGACAAGCTGGACCGCACGCGCCCGAGCTCGGGCCAGTCCGGCCCGGCCGCCAGCGCCTCGCCCACAGCCGCCGCCGCTGCTGGGTCGCCGACGACCGCCCACGCTGCGCGGTCCCGCGCAAAGCTAGCAATGCGTTCGCCGTCCAGCTCCGCGGCGTCGCTGACGCGGCGGCGGCCGGGCAGCTCGGCCGAGCAACGCGAAACGGCGCTGGGCGCGCTACGCTCGGCTTCGCTGGGGGCAGGGGCGGCGCTCAGCTCGGCCCCGGTCAGGGGTTTCGCTAGGGCTTGCAACA
>JAYUYU010000334.1:0-14635 GCA_043752365.1 Myxococcales bacterium
GCCGTCGGCGTTCGTTGACGCGGTGTGCAAACACAAGTTTCCAGATTTGCCCCTCTTTTTGTTCGCGGGACGCATGCCCTGGCAGCACCTGTACGTGAAGGCCGAGTGGGTAGAGCCGGTGAATCCGCACGGCGGCGATCAGAGCGAAGCTTGGATGCAGTTCGGTGAAGAGGTGGTGGTGCTGCGCAGGCGAGCACCCGGCGGCGTGAAGGGCGTCCAAGTGAGCGGTCCATCGGACGTGGACGTGCTGCGTTGGGACGGCACCTGCGCCACCATTCGCGAGGAAATGCTGGTGAGCTACGTGCCCGCGCCGATGCAGAGCCCGCGCATCGTTTGGAAGTACTTGGATGGCACCCTGCAAGAAGCCCTGCTGAAAGACCCCGTCGTCGCGCGCGCGCGCCAAGCAGAGCGCAAGGGCTGCAAGAATTCGTCGGTCAGCCATCCGACGCCAGCCTGCGAAAAGGCCATGCAAAAGCTCACCGACGCCATCGTGCTGGCCGTGCACCAAAACGTAGAGCTACCGGCCGCCGGCTCGCGACCCGACTGGGTCAAGTAACGGCGTCAGCGGTGCTGGCCGCCCGGTCCGGGACCATCGCGGCCCACCACCGGATTGAGGGCGTCCCAGCTGACGCGGAACTGAGCCGGCGCGCCGAAGCCCTGAGGCAACTTGCCAAAGCTTGCTACCGCCCGCACGGCGCGCAGCACGTTGTCGTCGTATTCCCCAACTCCGCTCGGTCGCACCAACCGCACACCCGTCGGCTTGCCGGCGGCGCTCAAAGTCATCTCGAAGATGACGTGACCACCGCGGCCTTGCTCGATGGCCCAATCGGGAAAGGCTTTCGTTAGGACCCGCGATAGCTGAATACGGAGCGCGCGCGAGTAGCCGGAAAAGCCCGGGTCGTCGGCGAAGTCCTTGCCGAAGGCCGCGCCGCTCGGCGACGAGCGCGAGCCCATGCCGCTGGCACCGAAGACGCCCGGCAGCGAGCCGCCGCGCTCGCCACCAACGCCCGGTCCGACTTGCCCACCGGCGCTGGAGGCATGCAAAAGCGCGCTCACTTTCGCCGCGACCTCTTGGTTGGCGTCGAGCGTGTCGTGAGGACGGCCTTGAAACTCTGCCGGAACGGAGGCGCGCGCGGCCGGCACCAGCGGTCGGGCGAAGAGCACACGCGCGGCGGCGTGGAACTCCTGAGCGTTACGGCCGTCGGGGGCGCCTTGACCAAAACGGGCGCTGTCGGAGCCTGCTACAGGGCCGCCAACGGCTGCGTCCGGTTCCGCTCCGGTCGCGGTGGCGCCTTGCCCTCCGACCTTCGTGCCGGGCGTGGACGCCACACTGCCGCTGACGATACCGCGCGCCGGGTCGCTCGCCGAGAACGCGCGGCGCGCCCGCACCTTGCCGGGGCCCGTCGCCAAGAAGGTCAGCTCCATGGGGCTTGGGGTGGCGCGGCGATCTTCGCGGCTCTCGCGGTAGGTTGCCGTACGCAGGCGCGAGACCTGACTGCGATCGCGTTCGGTCTCTGGATCGCGTTCTAGCGCGATGGGGTCGATGGAGCTGACAAGGTTGGTGGCTTGCTCGGCGCTGGTTCGTTCACCGCCACGACCGGGCGCTTCGAGGTCAGGGCGAGGCGCGTGCCGGCCGCCGGTGGTCACCTCGAGCGGCGGGGGCAAGCTGGAAGGCTCGTTGGCCTGCGGGCCTTGGGCGGCCACCTCGGGAAGCACGACGTCGACCTCGAACTGGACGGGGGTCGGCGGGGCTTCCGGCGGTGCAACGGGCGGCGACCCCGACAGGCTACGTGCCAAGAGCCAGGCGCCGCCCGAGAGCGCCGAGGCGTGCAGCAGGACCGAGCTGGCGAAAGCGAAGCCCGAGCCTCCGAGAGGCCACCTGGCACGTCCGCGTTTACTAGAAGCTCCCATCACCGGAGGCAGGCCGGGCGCCCGCTGTCGGGGCTAACGGCGCTGCTTCCGATCAGTTTAGCACCGCTGAAACGCCGAGCCTGCGCCGGGCATTTTGGCTGGTTAGGGCCGCCAGCTCCTCGAGTGCGATGCCGCGCAGCCCGGCCACGAAACGGGCGGTGTGCAGCACGTAGGCCGGCTCACAGCGTTTCCCGCGCAGCGGGATGGGCGCAAGGTAGGGGCTGTCGGTCTCGACCAAAATACGCTCCGAAGGTGCCCAAGCTGCCACTTCCTGAATGTCTACCGCGCGCTTGAAGGTGACGATGCCGGAAAAGGACAGATCGAAGTCGAGGTCGAGGGCTCGCGTCGCGAAGGCTTTGTCTTCGCTGAAGCAGTGGATCAGCCCGCCCACGTCGCGCGCGTTCTCTTCCGTCAAGATTTGCAAGGTTTCTTGGGCAGCCGTGCGAGTGTGCACGACGATGGGCTTCTTCAGCTCGCGGGCCAGCTGAATGAAGCGTCGAAACACCGCTTGCTGCTGCTCACGCGGCGAGTGGTCGTAGTGAAAATCCAAGCCTATCTCGCCGACGGCCACGACCCGCGGGGCTGTCGCCAAACGCGCGAGCTCGGCCTCCAGCACGGCGTCGCACGACGCGGCGTCGTGCGGATGCACGCCGATGGTTGCCCACACGTCAGGCCTACGCGCCGCGAGTGCTAGCGCTGCCTCGGCTTGCGGCAGCGAGCCGACGCCCACGCACACGAAACCGGTGACGCCCGCGCTGCGTGCCCGGGCCAGCGTTTCGTCCGCGCCTTCGGGGAAGTACTCGCCGTCGAGGTGACAGTGCGTGTCGATCAGCATGACGACTCGAGCCTTAGCGCGCGGCTTGTCGAGACGCCAGCGCCGTGCGCACGCGCAGCAGCAGGAAGCCTACGGCCAAAATTCCCGCTAAAGTCAGCAATTCGACGGCCAGCGCCGCCGTCGCCAGTACGAAAATGGCTAACAGCGAGCACGGTGCCAGGCACAGGTCGAGCCTGCTCAAGCCGCGCTCTCCGCGCGCAGCGAGCCGAAACAGCGCCGCCGCGCTGACCGCGTATTGCAACAGCACGGCCAAGCTCGACAGCACGAAGAGTCCGCTCAAAGTCGAGCTGGAGACGAGCACCAAAACGGCGAGCGTCGTCACCAGCAGCGAGCGGGTGGGCACGCCACGCCGCTCACGCGAAAGCTGCGTGCCCAACAGCGACTCGGTGCCGAGCGCCGCCAAGTAGCGCGGTGTCATGGCGAACATGCCGAACGCGATGCCGACCGCTGAAATGTTCGCGCCCGCCGCGAACAGTCCGCGCCCCACGCCATGCGTGTAACCCGCGCCGGCCTCGACCACCGGCGCTGCCGACGCTGCAAGGTTAGGCAACGCGTACACGCAGGCAAGCTGCACCAACACGTACAGCCCGACCGCAAAACCCAGCGACAGCAGCGTCGCGCCCAACACCGTGCGCCGGCCGCCCTGCACCTCCCCCGCCGGCACCGCCACGATCTCGAAGCCTTGCAGCGGAAAAACGGCTAGAAGTGCGGCTCTGCCCAAGCCCGAGCCCGAGCCCGACCAGCCTGCCTGCCCGACAGGCGCGTGCCCGAACAGCTGAGCCGCGCCGGCCCACGCCAACACCGCGAGCGGCAATAGCTTGAGCACCGTGAGCGCAGACCAGACCCCCGCGCTCAGGCGCAGCCCCAGCAGCGTGATGCTGGACAACAGCAGCGCCGCGCCGATCTGAAAAGCCCAGCGCGACCAGGCGGTGGCAAAGCCCAGCTCCGGTGCCAGGTACTGCCCTAGCGCGCTGACGACGGCGGCCGTGCTGAGCGCTGCCGACGCGAAGGCAACGAAGCCCACACCGAACGCAAAGCGCTCTCCCAGCGCCACGCGCGCCCACACGTAGGGCCCGCCATCCTCGGGGTAGGCGCTGCCCAAGCGGCCGTAGGTCCACGCCACGGGCAACAGCAAGAACCCGGTGAGCACGAAGGCCAGTGCCGAGGCGGGTCCGGGCACAGCTGCCGCAAGCTGACTGGGAGCCAAGAAGATGCCGACGCCCACGATGCCGTTGATGCCCAACGTCAAGAGCGACCAAAAGCCGAGCACCTTGCGCCGGGGCTCGACTGGCGGCGCCGACCCGACGATCACGACAGCAGCGGCGCCAGCCTCTCGCGTACCAGCGCCACGCAGGCGTCGGACGCGGAGCCGTCTTCGTAGCCAAATTGGGCTTTGAGCCGCTCGACGGCCCGCTCAGCGGCCCCGCGGCGCGCGGCGTCCAAGCCCTGGCCGTTTTCCTTCAGCAGCAAGAGCACGTCGCGGCACAGCTTGGCGACCGCCGAGCGGCGTTCGGCGAACACGGCCTCGCGCAAGCGGCGGAGCTGCGGCCCAAACACCTTGGCGTGGTCGACGGCTTGGTCCGGATGATCGATGGCCCACGCCGCGATACTGCCCATAAGGCCGTTGCGTACGTCTTCCGCCTTGTCGGGCGAGCCCAGCAGCGCCTCGACCTCTTTCATCAACCGTTCGTCGGGATCGTCGTACTGCCCGGTCATGGGGTTGCGCAGCTTTTCTTTTTTGGTCCAGAAGCTGACGTTGGTGACGTAGCGATCGAACAGCTGGAGGTAGCGAGTTTCGTCCACCAGCCCGCTCGCTTGCCTGAATTCGTCTTCTAACAAGTCCAGCAAGCGCTCGCGCAGCGTTTTGCGAAACGCGACGTGGTCGTGGTAGCCGCCGGGCAACTTTTCTTCGTGCAAAAAGGCGTACTCGCTGCCCAGCTCGCACAGCGCGTCGAGCTCGCTCAACACCGCGAAAGGCGACAGGCAGTCGTAGTGAGGGCTCTGCGCGGCGTCGAGCAGCACCGTGCGCATTTCACGGGGGCTGGCGCCAACGCTGCCCTCGTAAATGGGGTAAGCGTCGCTCTCACGGTACAGCTGCGGAATCACCGAGCGTAGCTGTTTCTGCGACTCTTCGTCCAAGCGCAGCGGGGCCACGCCGTGCGAGTACAGGTCGAGCTTCTCGTCGGCCGTGAGCTCGCTGACCAAATCTTTGATGGTGCCCTCGTAGCGCTCGATGTTCGGCTTACGCATGCGAGTCAGCACCGCGAACATGGCGGCCATGCGCGTAGAGTGCGGCGCAACGTGCCGTCGCACCTGCGGGGCAATCTGCGAATCGTAGATGCGCTGCTCGTCCTCCCAACTGAGCAGGTAGGGCGCGCGAATCAGCTCGAAGCGACCGCGGAAGCTCTCGAACTCAGGGTGCTCGCGGAAAGCCGAGAGGTGCAGCTCGTTGCCGCTGGCGACCATCACGCAGTTGACCTGTACGTTTTGCGAGCGCAGCGGCACCTCGCCCGTCTCCGCGGTAATTTGCAGGTACTTGAAGGCGTCCAGCGGGCGCTTCAGCAGGTCCGAGAACTCGAGCACGCCTCCGGCCGCGTCGATCAGCTCACCGAACGCTTCGAACAGGGCGACCGACGTGAGCGACGACGGAAGCGTGCCGAGGTTGCGGTCGGCCGTCACCTGGCGTTCACCAGCGTCGACGGAGAGCTGCGGGCCCAGCGTGACGGCGCCCACCCGGTAGCGCCGTGAAATGAAGTAGCGCTCGACCTGCACGTGGCGCAGCACCTCGGTGAGCGAGCCGTCATAGCTCGAGAGCAGGGCCTCGTAGACCAGCTGGCTCTTGTGCGACAAGCTCCCGCGCAAAATCCAGGCCGGCGGCGGCTCCTGCGCGCCAGCCTCGGTATACAGGCGCGCGACTAGATCTTGCCGCTGCTCGGCCGGCAGCAAGAACAAGGGATGATCGCGTACCTCCATGAACAAACGCGAATCGATTTGCTCTTCGGTCAGGCGCGCATAGCTTTCGGTGTCACGCTGCGCTTCATTCTTGCCGCCGAAGCCGATGGCGCCACGCAGCGTGCGCTCGCTCGGGAAGACCCAATGGAAGCGGTAAAGCGCGCCCTCGGGTTCCGCCGAGTAGTGCTCGAGCGCGCGCATCAAGCAAGCGGCGACGGTGCTCTTGGCCGAGCCGTTTGGCCCGTGCAGCATCAACACGCGGTTGGGTCGCCCCTCGCGCACGAAATTGTTGAGCGAGCGGTAGAGCTCGAGCTGCACGGCCTCTTGGCCCACCAGGGCCTCGCGCTGCCGATCGGCATCGTCCAAAAACGGCAGATCGAACAGGCGAAAACGCGTGAGCGCGCCCCACGGCCGATCCGATGGAACGCGGCCGAAGTAATCGAACATGTCGCGCGTGTAGCGGGCGGCGTCGCGCGAGTGGCGCAGCGGTTCCGTCGCGAACAGCGCCAGGTATTCGCGGAACGACAGCAAGCGCCGCTCTTCCTTGAACGACCGCTCCACCTGCTCGGCGATCCGAGCCAGGTCCTCGAGAATGCGATCAGCAGCCATCTCTATCAAGCGTAGTAGCTGAACGAGGAATTAACAATCCGCGCCACTTTCTGCTGCTCCAAGCTTCAGAAGTCGCCAAGGCTGCAAAGGAAAATGCGAGCAAGCCCGCGAGCGAGCTGGTTCGCCCAAGGCCTCCTACTCGACGTTCACGTCGAGTAGGAGATCCCGCTTTTCCATCAGGCACTTGTCCTCGGTGCAGACCGAGAACGAGAGTTGGCCGGCGAGCGTGCGCTTGCCGGCGCCGTCCGGCGTGAAGCTGACGGGCACGACCGCCTTCATTACTTCGAGCTTCACGGCGTCTTTACCGATGACCAGATTCTCGTATTTGACGCCGGTCGTTTCCTTCAGCTTCAACTTGATCGGGTACTTGTCGTTGACGTGAAAGGGCGCCTTAGCGGTCAGCACGACCTCGACCGCGCCGGCCTGGCCAGCCTTCAAGCTCGCCTTCGGCGCTTCGAGGACCAGCTCGAACGCCGGGTCGGTGAACTTGGCCGCCCCGCTCGGCGCCGCCGTCGCCTCCGCAGCGGCGGCCCCCGTAGCGGCGGCGGCTGGCGCGGCGCCCGGCCTCGGTGCTCCCAGCGGGGCGGCAGCGTTCGACGCCGAGCGCGGCTCCTCGGCGGCGGGTGGGGTTTCCTTGCTGCAACCGAACAGCACGCAGGTTCCGATCACGGCGACGCTCAGGCGAACAGCAACCATGGGCCATGAATTACCACAGCCCCGACAGGCTCGCACGCGCCCCGACTCGCGAGCGAAACCGCTACTTGAGCAGAACCATCGCGACGGCGATCAGCACGCCCAAGACCAGGGCGCCTGCGCCAACCAACACGAACAACAGCGTATTCCCGCCACGCTTGGGCAGGCCCATCGGGACGTCGTTCAGGGTGCTGCCCGCCTGGTAGCCGCCCTGGGCAGGCTGCGGACGAGCGCTCACGGCAGCAGGCGAGTCGAAGGTATCGAGCGCGTCAGACTCGCCGAAGAACGAGTCGGCAACGTTTGCAGGGCCGGCAGGCGCTGTGGCCTTCATCAGCTCGGGCAGCTTGGCGGCGATGCGCGCTTGCAGTTCTGCTTCGCTAACCTTGGCCCACTCTTGGTGATTGCCGGTAAGGCCGTAGGCTTGGCCGACGGCGTCTGCCAGCGCTCCGACCGAGCCGATGCGCTGAGCCGCCTGCTTTTTGAAGGCGTGCGTCATCACGCGATCGAGCGTTGGCGGCACGGGGTGCTTGGCGTTCTGCGCGGCAACGCTGGGCGCCTTCGGCTCCTTGGTCAAGATCTCGAGCAGGATGCTGGGACCGTTGACGCCCATGAAAGGCACGGTGCCGACGACCGCCTCGTAAATGATGGCTGCCAGCGCCCAGACGTCCGCGCGGTGATCGAGCGTCTCGAGCCCCTGCGCTTGCTCGGGCGCCATGTAGTACGGCGAACCGATGGTGGTGCCGAGCACGGTGAGCTTCTTGGCGGACTCGCCCTTGTCCTTCACCGACCCGAAATCGAGCAGCTTGACGGTGTCGCCTTCGCTGGTTTGGCACAAAAACAGGTTATCCGGCTTCAAGTCCCGGTGAACGAAGTTGCGCGTGTGCGCGCCCTCCAGGCCGATGGCGGCCTGGCTGAGCAGGCGAACCATGCGCCCCGGCAAGATGGTGCCTTCACGCTTCAGCGTCGCGCGCAGTTCCTCGCCGTACAGGTACTCCATGACCAACGCGAACGAGCCGTCGTTCGTGGGCTGGAAGTCGAGCACCTCCACGATGTGATCGTGGGGCAAGAGCTTGCTGACCTCGAACTCGCGCTTGAAGCGCTCGACCGCGACCTGGTCGCCGGCCACGTCCGGGTGCAACACCTTCAGCGCCACGTTGCGGCGCTCCTGCATGTCGAGTGACTCGTACACGCGCCCCATGCCGCCGTCGGCGACGACGCGCCGTACCTGATAGCGATTGCAGACCAGCTGACCGATGCGTGCGTCCTGGTCGTCCGCCAGGACCGGGACCTGCGTGGCGCTGCTCAGTTGGGCGCCGTCGACCGGGCAAAATCCCGCGTCGTCGGGGTAGAGCCGGCCACACAGAGGGCACGCCTTCACGCCTCGCTCGACTCGTTGGCGCCGGCTGGCATGACTGCCCGGTAGTAGATGATGCGGTTACAGCTGGGACACTGGTCCATGTCTTCGCCGCGCTTCAGCTTCTGAAACAGCATCGGCGAGAGGTGCATGTTGCAGGCGCTGCAGATACCGGTATGCGTGTAGGCCACCGCGGTGCCGCGGCGGCTGCGCACCAGCTCATAGCGCCGGTAAACCTGCGGTGGAACGCCCTTCACCAGCTCCAGCCGCAGTGTTGAGCGCTCATCGAACTTGGCCTGAGCCTCGCCTATGCGACCGGTCGCCGCGTCCTCGATGCTGAGCAGATCCGCCTCCAGCTTGTCGTGCTCGACCAGCACGGCTGTGACGTCCGCCCTGCCCTGGTTGATCAGGACGTCGATCTTCTCCATCTCGACCTCGCGATCGCGATGCAGCTTGCGCAGCTCTTCGAGCTCACGCTGAACGGCGTTGGACTCGCGTTCGGTCCGGCAGCGCGAGAGCTTCTCGCGGGAACGCTCGATTTGGTTGAGCATCTGACGGGCCTCCCCCATCAGGTCTCCCCGAGCCTTCTCCATCTCTTCGATGCTCTGCTTACCGCGGCTCAAGCGCTCGATGAGCTCTGCGAGCCGCGTCTTCTTCGTCTCGAGCTCGCCTCGCTCAGTGCGCAGAACATCGCTGAGCTCTTTCAGCTCCGCGTCGAGCTCGGACAGTTTCTCAAGTGCGTCGATCTGGGACTGAATGCTCACGTTAAGTGTCGGCTCCTGGAGTGGCTCTAGCTCTGACTGCTGCGCGCCGCGATGGCCAGTGGGCCCACCTGGGTTCGAACCAGGAACAACCCGGTTATGAGCCGGGGGCTCTGACCGATTGAGCTATGGGCCCGTCGCCGTGGAGAGCGTACCCTCGGACAGGCTACGAGCCCGACGTCGTCCCATACCCCCGCCGAGACGGCGCGAGAGCGGGGTTCGGGCCCCGCAAAAGAGGACAGCATCAAGGCAAGCTCCACGGCGGCGGGAGGCTAGTCGAAGGCGCGGGGGGTGGCAACCGCGTGGCAACCGAGGGCAACCGAGACCGAGGCGCAACCGCGACCGGGACCGCGCGGGACCGCGACCGGGACCGTAACCGCGACCGCAATCGGCACCGGACCCGGCCCTCGGGCGTGTGTTACATCTAGCGGTTCTGGCTATGGAACGTCTGGTCGTCCGCGGTGCCACCCAGCACAACCTGAAGAGCGTGAGCTGCGATCTGCCCAGAAACCAGCTCGTGGTCATCACCGGGCCGAGTGGGTCGGGCAAGTCGTCGCTCGCCTTCGATACCATCTACGCCGAGGGTCAGCGGCGCTACGTCGAGTCCCTGTCGGCCTACGCCCGACAGTTCCTCGACCAGCTACCCAAGCCGCGAGTGGAGAGCATCGAGGGACTGAGCCCGGCCATCGCCATCGAGCAGAAAGGCCTGGGTAAGAGTCCGCGCTCGACCGTCGGCACCGTGACCGAGATCGCCGACTACCTACGCTTGCTGTACGCCCGCATTGGTGTGCCGCACTGCCCCAAGTCGGGCAAGGTGCTGCGGGCCTACACGGTCCAAGAAATCGTCGACGAGATCTTGAGCCGCGGCGAGGGCGCGCGTCTGTCACTTTTGTCTCCCATCGCCCGGGGTCGCAAGACCGACCTCGCGCAGGAGCTCGAGCGGCTACGCCGTGACGGCTTCGTGCGCGCGCGCGTCGACGGCCAGAACACCGACTTGGCCGACGATCTCGCGCTCGACGCGCAAGCGCCGCACGACCTCGACGTGGTCGTCGATCGGATCGTAGTCAAAGACAGCGCCAAGGGCCGCATCACCGACTCGGTGGAGCTGGCTTTGAAGCTGGGGGACGGCACGTTGTTGCTCGACGCTGGCGACGGCCAGCAGCCCCTCGTGCGCAGCGAACGGTTGGTCAGCTGGGAGTACGGCATCACCCTGCCGCCGCTCGAGCCACGCCTATTCTCGTTCAACAGCCCGCACGGCGCCTGCCCGACCTGCGACGGTTTGGGCGTGCGCTCGGCCATCGATGAAGCGCGCGTCGTGCCCGACCCGTCGCGTTCGCTGCGCGAAGGCGCCGTAGCCGCCTTCGGGCGCCGCGGCTCCGTCGCCACCGCCACCGAGGTCGCCAAGTTGGTCGACGTGCTCGGCGTCGACCCCGATTCGGCCTGGTCCGATCTTCCGGAGGCGGCTCGCCTTGCCATTTTGCACGGTGGCACGCTGAAAACCAAGCGCGGGCGCGGCGGCGTCAGCTACGACGGCATCGTTGCGCGGCTCTCGCGCATGCTCGAATCCGGAGCCATCCCCGAAGGCGAAGATCAAGAGCAAGATGCCGAAGAAGGCGCCATTCGCCCCGAAGATCTGGGTCGCTTCAGCGTCACCCAAATTTGCGAAGCGTGCGGCGGCGTCCGCCTGCGGCCGGAGGCGCTAGCGGTGCGGCTCGGCGACAAAACCATCGCCGCCATGTGCCAACTGCCATTGCGCGCGCTGCGCGAATTCTTGCTAGATTTCTCGAAGAACAGCAGCCTCACGCAGCGTGACGCCGCCATTGCGGTACCGCTGGTGAAAGCCGTCACCGAGCGCCTCGGCTTCTTGATCGACGTAGGCCTCGACTACCTGGCGCTCGATCGCGCGACCTACACGCTCTCGGGCGGTGAAGGGCAGCGCATTCGCCTCGCCACACAGATTGGCGCATCGTTGGTGGGCGTGCTGTACGTGCTCGACGAACCCAGCATCGGACTGCATGCGCGCGACAACGAGCGGCTGCTGCAGGCCTTACGGCGCCTGGTGGTAAAGGGCAACAGCGTGCTGGTCGTGGAGCACGACCGAGACGCCATCTTGGCGGCTGATCACGTGCTCGACATGGGGCCAGGGGCTGGCGCGCTGGGCGGGCGAATCGTCGCGCAAGGCACGCCGCAAGCGCTGATGAGCGACAAGAACTCGGTGACGGGCCCCTACCTGTCGGGTGAGAAGCGCTTACCCATTCCGACGTCGCGCAAGCAGCCGAACGGCGGTGTCCTGCGCGTCATCGGCGCCAAGGCACACAACCTGAAGAACGTGACGCTGTCGGTGCCGCTCGGCGTCATCGTCGCCGTCACGGGCGTGAGTGGCTCCGGCAAGAGCAGCCTGGTCGTAGACACGTTGCTCAGCGCAGTCCGGGCCCAGCTGTACGGGGCAACCGGGCTCGTCGGCAGCTGCGACCGCATCGAAGGGCTCGAGCACATCGACAAGGTGATCAGCATCGATCAAGCCCCCATCGGCCGCACTCCGCGCTCGAACCCGGCCACCTACACTGGCATTTTCACGCACTTGCGGGAGCTGTATGCGGGGCTACCCGATGCGCGTGCCCGCGGTTACAAGCCGGGCCGCTTCTCGTTCAACGTCAAAGGCGGTCGCTGCGAAGCCTGCCAGGGCGACGGCGTCCTGCGCGTCGAGATGCACTTCTTGCCCGACGTGTACGTAACTTGCGATGCGTGCAGCGGCAAGCGCTACAACCGCGAGACGCTCGAGGTGCGCTTCCGCGGCTTGAGCATAGCTGACGCGCTCGATCTCACCGTCGACGAGGCCTCCGACTTGCTCGAGTCGATCCCACGCATCGCCCAGAAGCTGGTCGCGCTGCGCCAGGTCGGGCTCGGCTACATTCAGCTGGGGCAGCCAGCGACCACGCTTTCGGGTGGCGAGGCCCAACGGGTCAAGCTGGCCACCGAGTTGAGTCGCAAAGCGACGGGGCGCACCCTGTACGTACTGGACGAGCCGACCACGGGCTTGCACTTCTCGGACATCGAGCTGTTGACGCACGCCCTGTTGGGGTTGCGGGACGCCGGCAACACCGTGCTCTTGATCGAGCACAACACCGATCTCATCGCCTGCTCGGACTGGGTCATCGACATGGGCCCGGAAGGCGGCGAACAGGGCGGCTACATCGTCGTCGAAGGCACCCCCGAAACGGTGGCGCTGGACGCCAAAAGCCACACCGGGCGCTTTCTGAAGGTCACGCTCGACCAGCACGCCGGCGTCACCAAGCCTCGCGCCAAGTCAGCCGTGGCCAGCAACGAAAAGCGCTCGGCCTCGCCACCAGCCAAGGCCAAGGCCACGGCGCGCAGGCGCTAGAAAAATCGCGAGGCGTCCGTGGGATGACCAGGGACGCCTCGGATTCGCCGGATGGCACGCAGACTTAGGTGAAGTCTTTTTCGACGCGCTCTTGGTCTTCCTTACAGCGGATGCAGAGCGTGGTCTCGGGGCGCGCTTCGAGCCGCTTGATCGAGATTTTTTCGCTGCAGTCGTCGCACGTGCCGAAAGTTCCGTTCTCGATCTTCTCGAGCGCCTTTTGGATTTTGTCCAAGAAGGCTTTCTCGCGGCCGCGCAGACGGAAAGTAAAAGACTGCAGGTACTCGCTGGACGCTAGGTCCATTTCGTCCGGCAGGTCGTTGGCATCCAGAGTCATGTCCTCGTCCAGCGTTTGCTGGGCCCGTTTGATGATCTCTTCCCGCTTGGCCTCCAGCATGTCCTTGAATTTCTTCAGCTGGGCCTTGCTCATCTGCTGTTCTTTGTCCCGCATGGGAGCCTCTGTCTTTCGATCTGCCACCGAAATGGCCTGACACCATAAGTACGACGCCCGCCCCCGTCAACCGCTAGCAACACTCAGCCCAGGCGTTCGCAGGCGTCCTTGCGCTTCCGGGAGCGCAAGCCGCTCTGCCCGAGGGCCGGGCGTGGGTTGGCTTGGACGGGGATTTGAGGTGGGTGGGACACCGTTGTTGTTCATCATCAGCGGCGCACGGGCCGGCCGCCGCTCCGCCGCCCTTCCTTGTAGGCACGGACCGCGTTCACGATGGCGTCGGCCAGCTTTTGTCGAAAGTCCCCGGTGTTGAAACGAGTCTCGTCGCGCGCGCTCGAAATGAACGACGTCTCGAACAATACGGCAGGCATGCGGGCGCCGGCCAGCACATAAAAGCCGGCGCGCTTCACGCCACCATCGGGGACGTCGGGGTAGCTCGGTAGCAGCGACGCCATCGCGGCGCGCTGCAAAAGGCCTGCGAACTCGCTCGAGCGCGCGTCGCTCGAGCGGTCACCGCTTTGGCTCATGACGCGAGCAAGCTCGTTGGTTGCTTCGGCCGATGCCGAGTTCTCGAGCGCCGCGAGGCGTGAGGCTAGCTGGTCCTTCGAGTCGTCGAGCACGAACGTCATCACGCCGCTCGACCCGCTGCGCTCGGTCGCGTTGCAATGAATCGAGATGAAAAGATCGGCGCCGAAGCCGTTGGCGCGCGCCGTGCGTTCTTCCAGCGGCACGTACACGTCGGTGTCGCGCGTGAGCAGCGTCGAGATTCCGAGCTCGCGCGCGATCAGTGGAGCTGCGCGGTGAGCGATGTCGAGCGCCACGTCCTTTTCGCGCAGTCCCGTGGGTCCGGTGGCGCCCGGATCGTGTCCACCGTGACCCGGGTCGAGCACGATGCGCCGCACGTCGCGCGAGGCGCGAGCGCTGGAACCGGGCTTGGCGATGTCGATGACTAGCCGGAAAGGCTCGGAGACGTAAAAAATGCGATGCTCCGCCGCCGCCGCGAGGTCCAAGACGACCCGTGTGCCTTGGCTACCTTCCACGGCCCGAACGCGCTCGAGCAGGCCTTCGGCAGCCAACGACGCTTTGCCCGTATAGCGCGCGCCGCGCAGATCCACGAACAAGCGCGGCCCAGAGCTGGAGGCGGCCTCCAGCCGACCGACCTCGAAGCGCACCGGCTTGGACACGAACACCACGACCCGTGCCGCGTCCTTGGCCGAGTAGCGCTCGATGTGCGTCAAGGTGGCGTTGTCTGCGGCGCCGCTCGGCGCTTGCTGGCTGGGCGGCCGCAGGCTGAGGGCGTCGCCACTCGTAGACGCAGCCGGCGTGCCGCGCGGTTCGAGCGAGCCCGCGCTCGGCCGAAACGCCTCGAGCATCGCTAGCGCCGCATCGATGCGCGTCGCACATGGCGGCGGCGCCGTACCCGACAGTGCGTAGAGCGCGCGGTACGTGCCGTCGACGTCGCCGTTGAGCTCACCTTCGAGCAGCACGCGTTCGACCTCCGACGGGCAGCGCAGCGGCCCCTCGTAGCGGGCCAGTTGGGTCCGCAGCTCGAGCGCCTCGAGCGCGTCGGCTTCGCGGTGCTCGCGACGAAACAATCGGGTGCGAAGGCTGGCCGCCTGCTCGAGCGCAACGGCACCTGCCTTGCCGCCCGCGCGACTGGCCTGAACTGCCAGGGCGTCAGCGCTCGCCACCG
>JAYUYU010000335.1:0-2317 GCA_043752365.1 Myxococcales bacterium
CGCGAGCTGTTCCACGACCGCGCCATGGATCAGCAACCGGTATTTTCGCACGATGGCCAGCGCGTCTACTTCGCCTCGGACCGCAGCGGCGTCTCGAACATTTACGCTTTCGAGCTGGCGTCGGCGCAGTTGCGCCAGGTGACCAACGTCGTCAACGGCGCTTACTACCCGGAGCTGTCGGCAGACGAGCGCACGCTGCTTTACACCGGCTACACCAGTCGCGGCTGGGACCTGTTCGTGCTGGATAACCAGCCCCAAGGCTGGCTCGAGCCGCTGCCCTACCAAGACAGCCGCGGCAGCGCCCCCGAGCCGCGCTTAGCGCATTACCCGATCAAGCCGTACAGCGCGCTGCCCACGCTGCGCCCGCGCCATTATTACGTGCAGTATGGCCCCGGCGCGTTCGGCAACCAGCTGACGTTCTCGACCAGCGGCGCGGACATCGCGGGGCTACACGCCATCGCGGCGTCGCTCAGCGTGCCGACCGACACCGCGCGCGGCCAGCCCGCCTTGGGGCTCGACTACGCCTACGGTCGGCAGCCCTATGCGTTCCAGCTTTCGGGCTTTCGCAGCTCGACTCCGCGCAACGACTACCGTTACAGCGACCGGCAGCCACCGATCGTGGAGCACCTGACCGGTGTGTCGACGGGCATTTCACTCTACGCAGGCGGCGACAACGAGGGGCAATTCCTGTCGCTCAACTACACGGTGGCCCAATTCGCCGAAAAGCTGCCGCTCGGGCTGCCCGACCCGTACGCGCCGCTGCCCAGCGAGCCGCACCGCGGTTGGTTGGGCCTCGTGCACCTGGGCTACAGCTATTCCAACGCCGAATCGACCAGCTATGCGATCAGTCTCGAGCGAGGCTTTCAGCTCAGCGTCGGCACCGACTACGCCGACCAGGTTCTGGGCAGCGAAACCAGCGTCACGTCTTTCAGCGCCAGCGCGACCGGCTACTTGACCATGCCGTGGGCTCGTCATCAGGTGTTAGCCGTGGCGCTGTCCGGCGGCACGGGCGGTGGCACGTACCCACGCCGCGGCCTCTTCTCGATCGGCGGCTTCGCAGATCTGCCCGTGCTCGACTCGTTCCGCTCGAACCTTCGTCAAAGCGGCTTTCGCCTGCGCGGCTATAAGCCCGGCCAATTCGCCGGCAACGACTTCAACCTGCTGAACGTCGAGTACCGCACGCCGATTTGGTACGTCGATCGCGGCGTGAGCACGCTGCCTGCGTTCGTGCGGACACTTTCGGGTGCCGCGTTCTTCGACTATGGCGCTGCCTACGATCGCATCGACTTGCAAGATCCGCTCGCGCTGTTCCACGCCGGCGTAGGCGCCGAGTTATGGGTCGACCTGTTCGTGGGCTACTACGTGTCGGGCAATCTGCGCATAGGCTTCGCCAAGGGCCTCGACTCGACCGCGCCGAGCGGCTTACAAAGCTATACCGTGCTCTCGAGCGCTTTCTGAGCCTGCTCGCGCGACAAAGGTGCGTGGGCTTACGCTGCGTTCTACGGGTCGAAGGCGCTGGCTAGCCGTCTTGCCAACGCCTTCATGGCCGGTTGATAGCCGTAGTCGACGTCGCCAGGCTGCACCACCTTGGGGCAAATCGAAGCCGTGACGGCGTTGTCGCCCAGCGCCTTCAACAGCTGCAGGTGTCGGATGCCCGGGGACGCCGAGTCGAAGTATTGGGTAGTACCAGCCGGTCCGCCCCCCGGCGGCTGGCACACGGCGCGGTTGTATACCAAGTCATCCGCAAAGCAGCGACAGCCCTGGTCAGCGTCGAAAGCCGCTTGATCGCAAACCTTGGGCGTTGCGAGCGGGAAGATACACGCCGCCTGCAGCGCACGATTGCCGACGTTGACGCTTTCATGGCCATTGATGGCGTTCTCGCGTGGGTTCATCGAAGTGGACGGCACCACCACCTCGTGAACCAGAGGATTTTCGTGGATGCTCGAGAGCACGGCGCGGTCGATAGGCGTCTCCATCATGAACACGTCCGTCGCGCGCTGGGGCGGCGAGGCATCGGGGTCGCCGATCATGACATCCCAGCGCCCGAGCCGCTGGAGCTGCACGGCCGGCAAGAAGCTGAGGCCAGGCAGGCTCAAGCTCTGTTCGTCCGCAACGTCTTGCCAGGGCACGCCCACGATACCGGTCAAGATGACCTGCGATGGGTGGCGCTGTCGGCCCACGAAGATTGGATTCGCCACCGCCTGACCGTCGGACCGTTGGAACACCGTCTGCCGAGTGAGCGCGTCGCGGTAGCGTTCGATGGGGTACAATAAATCGAAGCCGAAGCGGCGCTTTTGGTCCCAGCAGCGCAGGTTCA